>NZ_CBRA020000006.1:0-59615 GCF_000469945.2 Paenibacillus sp. P22
TGCACTGCTGCCGATGATTTTCATTGCTGCCGCCTGCCGTACCCGTGATCATTAAAAACATCTGGTACCTTGTCCGCGCTCCATCCTCGAGGAAGCGATCTCCCGTCTCGACGATGCCGTGCGTCGGCTTCGGTCCGGCCAGCTGGCGAAGCCGGAATAACCCGGTCGCAGAGCGTGTCCCCTGTCCATAAGGACGTTCCCACGCCCCTCGCGCGCCGCGCGAGGGGCGTTGCTGTCGGCCGCAGACGTCATTGCGCAAGCCTTGACGACGCTGTGATCTTCCGGATTGCTTGCGGCAGCCCGGGCTTCCGTCCAAGCTCCCCGGCAGCTTCCAAGCCTTATCCTATTCGGCATTGACTATCGGTTTCCGCGGCGTTAAACAGCCGGCACAAGGGTTCCGCCGCATGTCACAAATTCGCAATATTCCCGGAGTCTGCGCCTATTGCATTCCCTTTCCGGCAGGTGTAAGATAAAGCCATGAAGAGATTGTGATTTATTTCACAACTTATTGCGGCGGTCTTGCCCATCCCAACCACGCTGGCCGAACTTATCCGGCCGAGGCCTCTCTCACACCGGCTCGTGGAAGCAAGGCCGCAGCTTTATCGGCTAGTATGTGATTTATTTCACAATCAAATCGAATTAAACCTTCCGGGAGGAATTCACGATGAAAATAGCCGTTATTGGATGTACGCATGCCGGCACCGCCGCCGTCAAGACGATCGCCGCCGAACACCCTCAGGCCGAAATCACCGTATACGAACGCAATGACAACATCTCGTTCCTGTCCTGCGGCATCGCCCTCCATGTGGGCGGCGTCGTGAAGGATCCCGACAGCCTGTTCTACAGCCGGCCGCAGCAGCTCGCGGAGCTCGGCGTCACGACCCGCATGCTGCATGAGGTCGTGCAGGTCGACACGGCGGCCAAAACGCTCGCCGTCCGCAGCCTCGAGACGGGCGAGGAGTTCATGGACAGCTACGACAAGCTGGTCGTCACGACCGGCTCGTGGCCCGTCGTCCCCCGTATGGACGGCATCGGCCTCGACAACATTCAGCTGTGCAAAAACTATTTCCACGCCAAGGAAATCATCTCGCGCTCGAAGGAAGCGCGCCGGGTAGCCGTCATCGGCGCCGGCTACATCGGCATCGAGCTGGCCGAAGCGTTCCGGGAGCTCGGCAAGGAAGTCGTCCTGCTCGACAATATGGACCGCGTCATGGCCAAGTATCTGGATGCCGAGTTCACCTCCCTGGCCGAAGAGGAGCTGGCCGGGCATGGCATCCAAACGGCCCTCGGCGAGATGGTGACCGGCTTCGAAGGGGAGGACGGCCGCGTGCGGCGGGTGATGACCGCCGGCGGCAGCTACGAAGCCGATCTCGTCGTGCTCTGCATCGGCTTCCGCCCCGGCACGGACCTGCTGAAGGGGCAGATCGACATGCTGGACAACGGCGCCATTCTTGTCGACGATTACATGCGCACGAGCAACCCCGACGTGCTGGCGGCAGGCGACAGCTGTGCTGTCCGCTACAACCCTACGGGCAAGCAGGCGTACATTCCTCTGGCCACCAACGCGGTGCGGATGGGAACGCTCGTCGGCAAAAACCTGCTGGAGCCGCTCGTCCGCTACCGGGGCACGCAGGGCACGTCGGGCATCAAGCTGTTCGATCTCAACATCGCCTCGACCGGCATGACCGAGGAAGCTGCCATGGCGGCGGGAATCGCCGCGGCCGCCGTAACGGTCCGCGAAGCCAGCCGTCCGGAATTCATGCCCGACTATGAGGATGTCCTGCTCAAGCTTGTATACGAATCGGACTCGGGACGCATACTGGGAGCACAGGTCATGTCGAAAGCCGATCTCACGCAGGCCGCCAATACGCTGTCGGTATGCATCCAGAACCGGATGACGGCGGAGGATCTCGGCTATGCCGACTTCTTCTTCCAGCCGCATTACAACCATCCGTGGAATCTGCTCAACAAAGCGGGCCATGCAGCCGAACGCCAGAGAGCCGAGGCCGCGGCGGAAGCGGCTCCTGCAGATGAAGCCCAGCCCAAGGAAGGCGTCCGGAAAACCGCATAAGCTGCTCCGCCGTATTGTCAATGCAGCCGGGAATAAGGTATAATCGGTGCAAAGACAAAGGCAATGCTACCCGCTGAAAAGTAAGGTACAACCTCGCGAGCAATCTTCGCGCCCGGTTGTGCCTTTTTTTTGCATGTGACTTGCTTTTGCCATCTCTAGGGAGGCTTGCGCCGCATGAATCTTGAGTCCATTCTCCACCGCCCGAAGGCCAACTGGGCCTACGGCTACGACACCCGCACCATCCATATCCGCCTGCGCACCAAAAAGGACGATATGGACGAGGTCATCCTCGTCCATGGAGACAAATACGCCTGGGACCGCACCGTCTCCCGCCTCGTCATGAAAAAGCTGCCGAGCGACGACCGCTTCGATTACTGGCAGGCCGAAGTCCAGCCTTCCCTGCGCCGTCTGCGCTACGCCTTCCTGCTCCGTTCCGGAGGAGAGGAGCTCTATTTCGAAGAGAAAGGCTTCCGCGAGGATGAGCCGCTCGACCCGAACGGCATGTTCGACTTCCCGTATTTGAACGCCATCGACGTCTATGCGCCGCCTGCATGGGTGAAGGACGCCGTCTTCTATCAGATCTTCCCGGAGCGCTTCGCCAACGGCGACACCTCCAACGATCCCGAAGGCGTGCTGCCTTGGGGCGGCGTGCCGAAGCCGGACAACTTCTTCGGCGGCGACCTGCAAGGCATCATCGACCATCTCGATCATCTCCAGGAGCTCGGCATCACGGCGATCTACTTCAATCCGATTTTCCAGGCTACGACGAACCATAAGTACGATACTTCCGATTACATGAAGGTCGATTCCCACTTCGGCACGAACGAGCTGCTGAAGCAGCTTGTCGACGCCTGCCATGAGCGCGGCATCCGTGTCATGCTCGACGCGGTGTTCAACCATAGCGGCAAGGAGTTCCTGCCCTTCAAGGATGTGCAGAAGAACGGCGAAAAATCCAAGTACGCGGACTGGTTCCATGTCATGGAGTGGCCGATCGCGGTCAAGGACGGACTGCCGACCTATGAGACGTTCGCCTTCGAGCCGCTGATGCCGAAGCTGAACACGGAGCATCCGGAAGTGAAGGAGTATCTGCTCGGCGCGGCCAAATACTGGATCGAGGAAATCGGCATCGACGGCTGGCGCCTTGACGTCGCCAACGAGGTCGACATGCACTTCTGGCGCGACTTCCGCAAGACGATCAAGGCCGTCAATCCGGATGCCTATATCCTCGGCGAGATTTTCCACGACTCCTTGCCTTGGCTTCAAGGCGACCAGTTCGACGCCGTCATGAACTACCCGCTCACCAAGCTCGTCGTGGACTACGCCGCCAAGGGCGTCATCGACGGACAGGTATTCGCCCACAAGATCGGCGAGCTGTTCGCAAGCTACCCCGACCAGGCCAACGAAGCCGCGTTCAACCTGCTTGACAGCCATGATACCGAGCGCCTGCTGACGCTGTGCGGCGGAAGCAAGGACCGGATGAAGCTCGCTACGCTTCTCCAGTTCGTCTTCCCCGGAGCGCCTTGCGTTTATTACGGCGACGAGATCGGCCTCGACGGCGACGGCGACCCCGATTGCCGCAAATGCATGGAATGGGACGAGGACAAGCAGGACCGCAACCTGTTCCGCCACTTCCAGCAGCTGATCGCCATCCGCAAGGAGCATCGCGCGCTCCGCAGCGGCGGCACGCTCTGCTTCGTCCATGCGGCCGAGGGCGACAATCTGCTCGTCATCGAACGCAAGGACGAGCATGACCACTTCCTGATCGCGGTCAACTCGGGCGATGAAGCCGCTTCCGCCTTGCTGCCTGTACAGCAAGGCCTTTGGACCGAGCTGCTGGGAGGCGCGAATCATGCCGCTGCAGCCGGCAAGCTGAAGATCGAGCTGCCTGCTCACGGCTTCGCGCTGCTGCGCTCGGCGCCGCATGCGAACCCGGTCGTCGTCGGCCTGTAAGCAAAACCAGGTGAGCCAGGGCGATGCGATCGGCCAGCTGTCCGGCGGACCGATCGCAGGATGGATCGGCAGCAGGTACGCCATCCGAGCTTCGCTGGCAGCGTCTGTTGTCCTGCCCATGCCGGTGTTGGCCTTGTATGCCCGCATCCGGCGGATCCCGTAAGCAAAGGCGTCCCGTTCCGTCCTGATGACGAGAGCGGGACGCCTTTTTCGCTTCAAAGTCTTTTCCATCCGTCGGCGACGCTTTGTCCATGCTTGGGCGTTGCTCAGGGCATGGTTCATCCTTTATCCCTATATTCTTACATTTTATTCCTTATTATATAATTAAATCGAAATTATCCCCCTAAGGAGGTTTTAGCTTGAACTTCTACCGGACAGGCATGCTCTCCCTTCTTGTCGGCCTTTTTGTCAGCTCCGTCCCTATGGCGATCGCTGCGCCGGACGCCAGCCCCAATTCCGCTCTTCAGGCAGCTGCCGCTCAAACGGTGCAGGATTATGTGCAGAAAGCCTATGCCCCCTATTACACCATCGACGCCTATGATTCCAATGCCAAGTCGTTCAGCATCACGGATGGAATGCTCCGCGCCCAAATCGACATTCATCTGGTTAAAACGCTGAGATCGAAGTCTGTAGAGGAAATTCCCTACGTGCAGGGCCTCATGAAGGGAGCGGAAACGCTCAAGCTGTCCAAAGACCGGAATGCCGCTCAAGCCGAGAGCTACGTGGAAAAGAGGAAAAAGGAATTCGAGGAATACATTGGCGCCAAGCAGGAGCAAAACGACTCCTTCCTGCTCACGGCTCAAGTAAAGGATGGGGCTATTGAAGCTTCCACGTTGAAGCTGGAGTTCCAGAACGTGGAGGATTGGATTCCAGCGTCTGCATTCGTGCCGGCATCGCCATCCGCCCTTGCGCTGAGCGGAGAACGGGATTTGTCCGCAGCCGCCTCGGATTCCATCTCCGTCAAGCCCTCGGCAGCCGCAGCGGCCGTCACCTACGACCGTCTGGCCGCCCGGGATTACGCCAACAAATGGACTTCCGAAAGATCGCCGGGAGACCCTGATCCGACTAAATACAATACCAAAGAGTACGGCACGTATTACGACAACGACTGCGCCAACTTCGTCTCGCAGGCGCTGAAAGCGGGCGGTATCCCGACCGATACGACTTGGAAGCCTTACACGATCGCGTGGATAAATACCGGACAAAATAGAGATGACGGACTTATGGATTACATGGTCGGAACCAAGGGGTATTTCAAAAAAGCGACAAAAACGACCACTGCGGCTGGAGGGATCATCAATGATATTCAACAAGGCAACTCCCATGTCATGATGGTTGTCGCCAATGACGGGACAACCATGACTTACAGCGCCCACACGACGGATCGGTTGAAGCACTCTTTCGCCACTTTCTCAACTTCTGCATATGAATTCTATGTTTTCAATTCCTAAGCGGAAACGGGCCAAGGGGGGAGGCGAAAAGCCTCCCCCCTTGGCCGTACGCCCGCCTGCAGCCTACTTGATGAACTCAAATGTCGACCAGAAACGGAAAGCTTCCTTGGCCATTTTTTGATAGGCATCCGTTTCTGTCTTGTCCTCTGGATCCCACTCCACATCCGTTGGAGGCGCAAAGACATATACCTGACCCTCCAGCTCGCCAAGAACATGAAGATTGGCATATTCGCCGATCACATTTTCTTTGTTGGCTTCCCATTCTTCTTTCGGCCTTGTGGAGATGGCAAAAACAATGCCTCCAAAACGGCTTTTAGGCACTCTTGTAAAGGATAAGATATCCTTATCAGCAGCCTTTTCGACCTCAAATGCATTCTTCCAGCTCAGCGGCATCGCCAGAGTGAACTTGTATGGCTCGTTTCGATAGACAAACACGTTTTCGCTCCGGTCATAGCTTTGCTTGTCCTTCGGCGCCGCTTTCAGCTCCGGCAGCCTCTCCTTCAGACGCTGGATGAACGTGACGGCCTCCGCCCGCGTCAAAGGCTTCTCTTTGCCGTAACCGGCTACCGTTTTCCGGCTCTGGCCGCTGGCCAGATCGGTGTCGAGCAGGTATTGCACGGAGTCGTCCTGGCTATAGTTCCGGCCGGACGCGTTGACTGCCAGGCTCGCCGCCTGGCCGCGGGTCAAGACGCCTCCTGCAGGGAGCAGCTTCCACCCCTTGCTTTTGGCATAGGCCGCATAAGCGGAATCCCACGGAGAGCCTGAGCCGGGCTGGTTGACATCCGCCGGCTGATAAGCCCGTACCAGCATCGCCAGCCACTCGCTCTGGGTGACGCTTTGAGCGGGGTGAAAGCTATGATCGGGATAACCGGTTACGATTCCGTCTGCGACTGCTTTCTGAATGCTGTCATAAGCCCAGTAGCTTTTCTTCACATCATTAAAGCCTGCTTCCGCAGCCATCGCTTGGCCCGCAATAGAGGCGAAGAGACCAAAAGCTGCCAGCATCGCTGCCAAACGTTTCTTATTTGAATTCATCCTTAACCCTCCATGGCTTAAAAGTGGGCAATGCCTCCTGGACCGGATGGTTCCCTGGTGTACAAACAGCCTCCCGCTCTTCGTGATGAGATGGTGACGCTTGCCGGACCGAGCTTGGTTTTCAACCGCTTGATGAGCTTCAAGACGCCGCTCGGCTGAATAAACCCGCCCCACAGCTCGGCGGCAAGAGCATGCTTGGTAATAAGCTTCCCTTCATGACGGATGAAGTACGCCAGCAGGCAGGCTTCCTTCTCGGAGAGCTCCACCCGCGTTTCCTTTCCGTCGCCTACCCAGCATTGTTCGGGATGAAAAACCATTCCGCAGCCTACATCCATGACACCGCCGGCAATCGAAGCCGAGGACCTGCCGACCCGTTCCATGGCCGAGAGATTCTCCTCTGGCCACGGCGGCAAGCCGGGCCGCGGCTGATGAAGAATTTGTCCGACTCCCGCATCATGGGCCATGGCGGCTTCTTCGTTGGACAGCGGCTCCGGAACCATCAGGTAGGTTTCGATGCCAAGCTCCAGCAAACTCTTGAGATGATTCCATTCCTCCTCTCCCATACGGTCGACGACGAAAATGACAAGGGTGTACTCTCCTTCCTCCAGCAGCTTGCTGGCCGAATAAAGCATGCAGACGGCTTCGCGAAACAATCGGCACAAAAACTGTCCCTTCTCGAATCGGTCTGTGACCACGGCGATGGGCATCTTTCGACTCCCTTCTTCGGCTCGCCGGCTTAGTCCGTTCTTTTGACGCCGCAGCGGCCTTCTATGTTTCTCTCTCAACATAAATTTTTTTACTAATAATGTTAATAGGACCAAAAAATCAATTTCATTGAAATCAAGTTCTAAAGTAGTAGATGCCTAAACAGAAACATATTGTTAAATAATGGATTCAAAATTCCGAAGACCGACCTCGTTCTCTGCCGATACCGGAACGCAAGCCAAAAAGGCGCAAAGCGGCGATGTTTCGCCTGCCGTGCACCCTTTGGAGGAGCAAGATATGACTTGCCTGTACGGATATGCCGAGCCGAGCGACCCGCCTGTCCTTCACGGCATTATTTCGCTTCTTGATCGTCCGTATCGCCTTCCTCATCCTCTTCCATGAACCAGAGCGGGTCCATGTTGTCCTCTTCGCCGTTGTAGTTGATGAAGACTTCATCGCCGGCCTTGATGTCCGTATAGGCGAAGAAATCGAAGCTGTGCGTGTCGAAGTTGATATCGTACGTGGCGTTGGGCGTATACGAGTGATTGAACAGGCTGCCGAAACCGAGCAGAATCGCCGTATGGTTGGCGCCGTAGTTGTAGACGTAATCATCGAGGATCGTTTTTTCGATATGCTCGTGATCTTCATTGGGATAGGGAATGACGGGAGCGACATGGATCAGCTCGCCCTTCTTGATGTCCTGCGTGGCGAAAACGCCCCGCCGGAATTCTCCCCCGCTGATCGGCGAGGTTTTAACTTCGAGCATGCCTGTCACCTGTACCTTCCGAAATAAGTTGAAGCCGGATGTCCGGCGCGGGGATTCCGCGGCGAAGCCCTGCAAACGACCGGCTTGAAAGCCTAATTGTACCTTAAGGCCCCCATGATCGGCAAATACGGACAGGACCGCGGGCGCCAGCGCCTGCGGTCCTGTCCGTGCTTGTACGTGCATAAGGATTGGCCGTTCAAGACAGCTGTCTATCCAGGCTTGTAAAAGCGAAGCCATGCTGGCGGAACGCTGCTGTCTGCCCCGGCCAAACCAAAGTTATTTCAGCACGACGGTGCTGTATGGAGCCATCTCCAGCACGCCTCCGGAAAGCCTGCTCTCCGGCGAAGTGCCATGCGCGACGGCGCCATAGGCTGCGGCCGTCGCCTCGTCCAGCTGCACCTTCCGGACCGCGCCCTTCAGGTTGTGGACGACCAGCACCCGCTCCTTGGCGGTCAGCCGCTCGTAGCTTCGATGCCGTCGCCCTTCACAGTCGACGGCGCAATGCCGCCATCCCGGAGAGCGGGCTCAGCCGCGCGCCACTGAATCAGCATCTTGTACAGGCTCAGCAGCGAGGAAGGATCCTTCTCCTGCTCCTCGACCGTCACGCCCGAGGAGGCCGGATTCGCCAGATCCTTCTGCCAGGTCGTCTGGCCCTTGCCGCTGCCGGCGGAATGCCAGCGCATCGGGAGCCGCTTGAATTCGTCCCGCCCGGCGCCCTTCATGCCGAGCTCGTCGCCATAGTAGACGAACGGGTTGCCCGGCAGCGTCAGCTCGATCTGCGCCGCCATCCGCGCATGATCCGGACTGCCGGCTGCGCTGGCCAGACGGTCGAAGTCATGATTGCCGATGAACAGGCCGTCCACGAAGGAGCCGTCCGAGCTTTTCTCGAACGCCTTGTAGACCCGGTCCAGGCTGCCGGCGATGTCCGGCGCGCGCTCGGCGGCGACCGCGCTGCGGATGGAATCGTTCAGGTTGAAGTTGAAGGAGGAATTGAAGGCATGATCGAGATAAGGCGCGATCGTGCCCGGGCCGTCCCACACCTCGCTGATGAGATAGGCGTCCGGATGCTTCTCCATGATGCCCGTCCGGAATTCCTGCCACCACTTCTTGTTCTTCACCGCTGTCTGCGGATCGGACTTCGAGGTGTTGAAGTCATCGTAGATATGCTTGGCCGCGTCGATGCGGAAGCCGTCCACGCCGGCGCTGAGCCAGAAGTCGGCGATCGAGACCATCTCGGCGCGCACATCGGGATTGTCGTAGTTCAGGTCGGGCATGCCTTCCCAGAATACGCCGAGATAATGGCTGCCGTTCTTCTCGTGCCACGCTTGGCCGTTGGTCGCGCTCACCGCTGCGGGCTTCTCGATGCCTTGGTCCTCGGCCCAAGTGTACCAGTCCCGATACTTGCTGGACTTTCCTTTTGCGGAGTCGATGAACCATGGATGGTCGGTGCTGCTGTGGTTGGCGACGAGATCCATGATCACCTTGATGCCGCGCTTGTGAGCTTCCGCCAGCAGGCGCTTCATATCGTCCATTGTGCCGTAATCCTTGTTGACGGCGCGATAGTCGGTCACGTCGTAGCCATGGTAGCTCGGGGAAGGATTGATCGGCATGAGCCAGATGCCCTCCGCGCCGAGCTCTTTCACATAGTCCAGCTTCTCGGTGACGCCGTTCAAGTCGCCGATGCCGTCTCCGTCGCTGTCATAGAACGAGCGGACGAAGATTTCGTACCACACCGTGGAGGGCTGCTCGTCTACGGCGGCGGCTGCGGGAGAGGCCGCTGGAGATGCAGCCGGAGCCTTGCTTGGCGCAGGAGCGCCTCCAGCAGCGTTCTCCGCTTCCTTGCCGTTGTTGGCGTGATCGGAATTCATGCCGGACCCGGATTCGCAGCCGGACAGCACAGATGCCGCCAGAATGCCTGCGGCAAGCCATTTCGGCCAGCTTTTCATCCTTTGCTCGCTCCTGCGGTGAGGCCGTCGACGAAGAAGCGCTGCATGAACATGAACAGAATGGCGATCGGAGCCGCGATCAGCACGGAAGCCGCTGCGAACAGCGTGAAGTTGCTGTTCTGCATGGAAGAGATCTGCTCATACAAGCCGACCGCTACCGTGAAGTTTTCCCGGGTGCGGAGAACCATTTTCGCGAAGATGAAGTCGACCCAAGGACCGACGAACTGCGTCAGCGCCAGGTAGGCCAGCATCGGCTTGGAGAGAGGCAGCATGATGCGGAAGAAGATCGTCACGTTGTTCGCTCCGTCGATCCGCGCGGCTTCGTCGAGCGACCTCGGAATCGTATCGAAAAATCCTTTGGCCAGGAAGGCGCCCATGATCGGGGCTCCCATGGAGTAGACGAGCACAAGCGCGAAATGCGTATCCATCAGGTTCAACGACTTGAGCAGGATGTACAGGGCGATCAGGCTCATGAAGCCCGGAAACATGCCCAGCACGAGGACGACGGACAGCACGTTCTGGCGCCCCTTGAAACGGAAGCGCGAGACGGCGTAGCCGGTCAGCAGCACGAGCAGCGTGCCGAGCACCATCGTCATCAGCGCGATTTTGAGCGTATTCATGTACCAGTCCGCGAACAGGAAGCTCTTGGAGGTGAACAGCTCCCGGTAGTGGTCCAGGGTGAATTTTTCCGGAATCAGCGTTTTGCTGTACAGGGATTTGCCCGGCCGGAAGGAAGCGAGAATAACCCATATCGACGGGTAGAGCACGCATACGCAGGCGATGGCCAGGAACAGGTAGCTGAAGGCAAGCCGGAAGACTTTGCTGGTTTTGCGGTTCATTGGATCATATCCTCCTCCCGGAACGAACGGGTTCTGCGGTAATTATAGATCGAGATCGATGCGACCAGGATGAAGATGATGATGCCGATCGCCGAAGCGAACGCGTATTGGTTCTGATTGAGCGTCAGCTTGTAGAGCCAGGTGACGAGCAGGTCGGTCGCGCCCGCATATTGATAGTCGCCCTTGACCGGGTTGCCGTCGGTAAGCAGGAAGATCGCGTTGAAGTTGTTGATGTTGCCGGCGAACTGGGTGATCAGGATCGGCCCCGTCGAGAAGAGCACCATCGGCAGCGTCACGATGCGGAACTTCTGCCACATGCTCGCTCCGTCGACCTCGGCGGCTTCGTACATATCCTTCGGAATGGTCGTCAGGATGCCCATGATCAGCAGCATGGAGACCGGAATGCCGACCCACATGTTGACGATGATGACGGTCGCCTTGGCCCACATCGGATCGGTCAGCCACGGCACCCTGCCGAGTCCGAAGTAGCCGAGGTACTGGTTGATGGGACCGAACTGGCCATTGAAAAGGTTGCGCATGACGAGCAGGGAGATCATCTGCGGGATGGCGTACGGGAGAATCAGGATCGTGCGCCACAGTCCCTTGAGCTTGATATCGGACTGCTGGATGATCAGCGCCACGAGGAAGCCTCCGAAGTAGGTCGTGACCGTCGAAAGCACCGCCCAGATGATCGTCCAGATGAAGACGCCGTAGAACGTATGGCTCCATGTCTTCAGCGTGACGAGCTTCTTGAACGTGTCGAAGCCCACCCAATCGACCAGGCTTGCCGGCGGAAGGTGGTTGGGCGCGGAGAAATTCGTGAACGCGAGCATGATCATGAAGATGATCGGCATGACGGTGAGGAACAGGACGCCGATGCCGGGAATGACCAGAAACGCCTCGGCGAACTTGTTGTCCCGGATATAGGCAAGGGATTGGATGAAGCTGTTCGGCTTGCGGCCGGCTTCGATCTGGGAACCCACTTTGTAGGCGTCTTTAATATTGAGCACATAGACGAGCAGGAACAGAGCAAACAGCAAGAGGACAATCAAACCATCGATCAGCAGGATGGTCGAGTTGTCTCCCATGATTTTCTTGCCGATGTTGCGTTTGGTTTCGCCAAGCGTCCAGATTCCCCAGACGGCATGGCCGAGCTTGCTTGCAAAGAACGGTACGGCTGCCGCTTCGACGGCGAGCAGAATGAGTCCCTTGATCCATTGCCGGTTATAGAGCTGGCCGAGGCCCGCGCACAGCAGAGACAGCAGGGCTGCCATTCTTCCGCGCGCAGACGCCTGCGGCTTCTCTGTTTGTACAGCCGGTTGATAAGACATCATGCCTTCTCTCCTTCTCCTAAAATGAAGGTTCACGCCTTCCGCGCGCACGGAGGCGCGCGGGGCGGCGTGAACCTTTCTTTTGTGTATTTCTATCTCTGGCCTTGGCCTCGGCTGCCGCCGAGGAGAGCTTTAGCCGTTGCTTGCGATGAGCTCTTCGATTTGCTTTTTCGCGTTGTCGAGAGCGGCCTTAGGATCCTTGTTGTCATTCCATACCGTCGTGAAGGCGGCTTCCATCGGAGACCACACGTTGTTCATTTCCGGAATGTTAGGCATCGGCTGGGAGTTCTTGAACTGCTCCATGAACCCGCTCACGTACTCGTCGCCCGTAATTTGCGGATCGGCTTGAGCTTCCTTGTTCGTCGGAATGGAACCGACCTTGGAGTTCAGCAGCAGCTGGGCTTTCTTGTCGGATGCGAACTCGGCGAACAGCTTGGCTGCATTCGGGTACTGGCTGTAGGAGCTGACGTACCAGGCTTTGATGCCGGAGAAGGATACGGCCGGCTTGCCTGCGACCATAGGAATCGGAGCTACGCCCAGCTTGTCGCCGAGGGCTTCTTTGTACGTGCTCAGTTCCCAAGGACCGTTGATGTCCATCGCCACGTCGCCGCCGGTGAACAGGCCGCGCTTGATGTCAGGATTCACGTCGCCGGTTTTGATCGGCAGGATGGCTTTCAGGCTTTGGTAGACCTTCATGCCTTCCAGGGCGCCGTCGTTGTTCATGCCGAGATCCGTCTTGTCGGTGCCGTTCTTGCCGAACAGGTAGCCGCCGGTGGAGGCGATGAACGGATAGTTGAAGTAAGTATTGCCTGCTTCCCACATGAGGGCGTATTTGTTTTTAGCCGGATCGTTCAGCTTGGAAGCCAGGGCGATGACGTCGTCGAAGCTTTTTGGAGCTTCGGGAACGAGCGATTTATTATAGTACAGGGCATAGGTTTCCGCAGCGCGCGGGTAGCCGTACAGAACGCCGTCGTAGCTTACGCCTTGAATGGAGTTTTCCGTGTTGTTCGCAGTCGTTTCCGCACCGAACTCTTCGTTCGGCAGGATCATCTGTCCCGTCACCGCGCGGCCGAGGTGGTCATGCGGGAATACGATGACATCGGCGCCGACGCCGGTAGGACCGTCCGTCTGGAGGCGGGTTACCTGATCCGTCGTAGCGACTTCGTCGATCTTGACCGGAATGTTGTATTTCGCCGTGAATTCCTTGGCGATCTCGTCGGTGAATGGTCTCTCTTCTTTACTTTCCCATACGAGAAGGCTCGCTCCCTCTTCAGGCTGGATGGCCGGAGCATCGGCCGTGTCTCCGCCTGTGTTTCCTGCAGCGTTGGCTGCCGGTTCGTTGACAGCTCCCGTGTTGCTTTCCGTGCCTGCATTGTTGCTGCTATCGTTGCCGTTGCCGCATGCGGCCAGTGATACGGACAAGGTGCATACCGTCGCGAAGGCGGCGAGCTTTTGCCATCTGTTCATTTTTTACTGATCCCCTTCCAGCTGGTTCGATGATATTCCGATTGCGCCCTCCTGCACTCCACAATATAGGCGTCCATACGTTGGCATTTCCCTACAAAAGCGCAAACGTTTGTACGGAAGAAGAGTCTTCTTACCTATGAAATGCCGATTTCCGAACGATTGCCTGTTTGAAAGCGCTTCAAGTCAATCGGATTGATTCCATCATACCCGCCGCCTCATTCTCTTGTAAAAACGTTTGCACTCTTGTTTTCGGGCAATTTCGTTGGGAAACCTTTGGGAAACCGGTTTTTCGCTCCCTTATTCTTAGGTTTCCTTCTATTTGCTCGAAATTGCTGTAGAGGGGATAACCATGCACCTCTGCCAGGTGTCGGTGTTGGTGTCGGCTTTGGTGTCGGTGTCGGCTTTGGTGTCGGCTTTGGTGTCGGCGTTGGCTTTGGTGTCGGCGTCGGTACCGGCGTTGGCGTCGGTGTTGGTGTAGGTGTCGGTGTTGGTGTTGGTGTTGGTGTTGGTGTTGGTGTTGGTGTTGGTGTTGGCGCCGGTGTCGGTGTTGGTGTTGGCGCCGGTGCGCTGACATACAGCTTGCCCGGAGCCTCCGTTACGGCGGTGTTGCCTGCCGCATCCTTGGCCGCAAGGACGATGATGCCCCCCTGCAGCTGAAGGGCGGAAGAAGTCGTATAGCTTCCAGCGTAATGGCCTGGCGACGTCTCCGTCAGCGGGAAGCCGCTGCGGGCCGGCGAGCTTGCCGCCGCGGGCAGCTCGATCGTGAACGAGGCCGTCAGTCCCGGGCTGCTGTCGAAAGCAATCGCGACTGATTGGCCGGATTGGATATGGACGTCCTGCGCAGGCTGGATATTCGTCAGCTCGGGCAGCTTGCGGCTGACATAGACGCTGCGGACGACCGTACTCTCGTTGCCGGCCAGATCGGAAGCGGTGACCGTAATGGCATTCGCGCCCTCTTCGACCAGCAGCTTCTGCGTGAAGCTTCCGTCGGCTTTCGGCTGAACCTTCTGCCCGTTGACGGTAAGCTGGTTGAAGAACTCATCTGCCGCAGTGCCGGTTACCGTTACGGTCTCTGCGTTCGTCACGGCACCATCGGCAGGGGATGTCACGGCCAGAGCCGGAGGCGTCCGGTCCAGAACGACTGTCACCGGCTCCGAGCGGTCCGTCGCTTTGCCGCCGATCACCGCTTCCGCCGTAAGCACATTCGCTCCGGCGTGGAGGGTGACGGGAACGCTGAACTTCTTGCCCGCTACCGTTCCCGTTCCGCTTGGCTGGCCGTCGTTGTAGACCCGGATCTCGGCGCCGTCGGCTGCCGATGTTCCGGACACGGCAAGCTCGGCATTATTCGTATACGTATTCGGTGCCGGGGCCGTAATTACAGGAGCATTTACGGCGTAGCGCACCTGCGCCCGGATCATATAATTGCCTTCCTCGACGGGAGACGGGCTCCAGACGCCGCTGACCCGCTGCCAGCTGCGCAGCGCGTTTTTGCCGCTTTCGTCCGTGCCGAGCCCCGGAGAGCTGAGACCTGCATTGGGTTGGATATAAACGATGTAGAAATCGCCTGTTACCGTAATAGGCTGGGCAAGCGTCACCGTCGTCCACTGATCGTTGCGCAGGGCGGTTCCGTCATAAGGTCCTGCCAAAAGCCTGCCCGGCGCTCCTGCGGAGCCCGATGCATCGTATACGGCATACTTGAACGCCGTTCCTCCCGGACTCGGGAATTCCGTGTTCCAGAACCGGAGCGACGCTCCCGTCACCTGGGCGGCTCCGCCTTCCGGCGTAAAGCGTACCGCCCAGGCGTTGTTCGCGGCGTTGAACGCCCTGGCGTTTTCGGCCGTTCCATCATCGTAGGCGATTTCGCCCGGGAAGCCGATGAACGGCTTCAACAGGACGGCCAGTTCCACCGCCTTGTTGGCCGGCACCGCGACCGAGACCGTTTTGCTGTAATAGTCTCCGCTCTGCACGGAAAGGGTGTATGTCCCTTCAAGCAGGTCGAACGTAAAGGTTCCGTCGGCTGCGGTGCGCACAGGCGCGACGGCCGCATCTTCCAGAACGGCGACCACGGCGCCGGAGATCGGCTCCCCGCTCCGCTCGTCGCGGACGACGCCATGGATTTGCCCGTGCGGGATCGCTTCCAGGCTGAAGCTGGCCTTGGCCGTGCCGCCGTCCGTAATTTCGACGGGCTTCGTTTGCGGATAGTAGCCGTACGCTTCGGCTTTCAGCGTGTAGCTTCCAGCCACATGGGAGAAGGAGAATTTGCCGGTGGCGGGATCCGTCTTGACCGAGCGCCCCGTCTCCAGCACGGTGACCGTCGCGCTCGCCGGAAGGCTCTGAATGCCGATGCTGCCTTGATCAGCCTGCGGCTGAGCTTGAGGCTGCGCCTGCGGCTTGAAGCCGGCTTCGTCCGTATGGCCGACTTTCAGCAGCGGGGCTTGGACCGAGTTCTTCTGGCGGCCCGGAATCGCCGCGGCTGGGGCATCGCCTTGCGTCTGCAGGGAGGCTGACGTATCCAGAATGCGGAAGTCGTCCAGATACCATCCCGCCTTGACGACGCTGCTGTCCGACTTGAGCCGGAACCGGATCTGCACGGTCGAGCCGGCATAAGCATCCAGATTGTAGACGACCGGCGTCCACTGCTTGCCGGCGGTGTTGTCGGAGAAGCGCAGCAGCTCCGTCCAGGATGCGCCTCCATCGCGAGAGGCTTCCACAAGGCCGAAATCATAGCGGCCCTCGATCTCGTACCAATGATTGAACGTCAGCGACGCATGGCCTGCCCCGGTCAGGTCGATCGGCGGCGATACGAGCGAGTAATCGGCGCTCGACTCATAGGTCGAATCCAGATCCGTGCCCCACACATTTGGAGGCGAGGCTGCCGCAGCAGGTCCCGGAGCCGTTGGAATACCGCGTTCCCATTCGTCCTTCGTGCCGGAATGGGTCCAGCCGTTATCCGTATCCCCGTCGAAGTCATCCTCGTACAGAATGCCGGCCCTGCTGACCGACACGGTGACGGGATCCGATTTCGGACCGATGTTGCCGCTGTAATCCTGCGCCGATACGGCATACGAATACGTCGCTTGCGTCGCCGTAACCGTATCGGTGTAGGAAGCCGCCGGCGATATGCCTATCTGCTCGTAAGAGGAGCTTCCCTCCGCCGCACGGTAGACCACGAATTGCTTGAGGTCCTGGTCGGCCGGAGGCGTCCACGTCAGGCGGACATTGCCGAGCACGTCGGCTTCGCCTGCAAGGCCTGTCGGCGCACCGGGAGCCTGGCTGTCCGGTCCGTCGATGGAGATGTCGTCGAGATACCAGCCGGCTTTGTTCTGGGTGTTGTCGCTCGACAGATTGAAGGCGACCAGAACCTGCTGGCCTGCATACGGAGCCAGGTCGATGAGCTGGGTTTTCCAGCCTCCGCTCGCTCCGGTGAAGGATGCAACCGGCACGAATTCATGGTTCGTGCTTGCAGCGGAGATATAGACGGTTCCATTGTCATAGTTGGTCTCCAAGTCGTACCAGTGCTTGAAGCTCAGGACGGCGCCCTGCGGACTGTCCGTCAGGTCGATCGGAGGAGCGAGCAGATAGGAGTTGGAATTCGAGGCATAGGTGCCTGTCAGATTGGTCGCGGCGACCTTCTGCCCCGAAGCGGCTCTGCCCGGTCCGCTGACCGGCACGCCCCATTGCCATGGAAGGCCTTCGCCGCCGGTGGAGAAGCCCGTCCAGCCGCTCTCGAAGTCCTGCGTGTAGCCAGGCTTCACGCCGTCGCTGACATCAACGGAATAGACCTGCGATTGAATGCCGTTATTGCCGTAATCGTTGACTCGGATGTAATACTCCAGTCCGGCTTTCGTCACGAGGAATGCCGGAATCGAAGCCGAGTAGACTCCGTCCTTGTAATCGCCCGACACTCTCTCGGCAGGAAGGTATACATACGTCTGGGTTCCTTTGGCCCGCGCGAATACTTCGACCGAGCTCACGCTCACATTGTCGTAGACATGGGCGGTGATCGGAACGTCGAAGCCGGTGAAGGCCGTCGTTACGGGCACATGCTCCAGCACGGGCTCCTCCAGATCGTCCCCGCCGGTCACGACTTTGCCCGATACGGTTCCGATGCCTTGTAGAACGGAGCCGACCGCGTCCAGCGCGTTGATGACGCCATGCCCGTAGCCGTTGTTGGGACTATTGGGATAGGCGCTGTCCGTTCTCGGAGTCGCCGTATTCATGATGATGGACTCCAGCTGGTCGACCGTCAGGGAATGGTTCGCCTGCAGCAGCAGCGCGGCCAGAGCGGTCGTATGCGGTCCCGCCATGGACGTGCCGTTCCAGCCTCCCTCATATCCGCCCGGAATCGAGGAGCGGATGTTGACGCCCGGCGCGGACACCTCCGGCTTGATCTCGCCGTATGGCGACGGACCCCGCAGCGAGAAGTCGGCCAGGTTGTCGGAGATGTCGGTCGCTCCGGTCGCGAACGATTCCGGATAGTTCGCCGGATTGGCGACCGATCCCGGTCCGCCCGGGTTTGTCAGCGTCGTGTTGCCGGCCGAGAACTCGGGGAAGATGCCCGCGCTTCTCCATGCCTGCACGATCGGCCGGAACCACTCGTCGATGCCGGCGCCTCCGCCCCAGGAGTTGTTCACGACGTCCGGCGCAAGCTCGGGATGCAGATTTCCCTGCGCATCGACCGGAGCGAGCAGCCATTGGCCTCCGTCCAGAATGATGCTGTCGGTCGTATCCGGATTGAAAATCCGGACGGCGATCCATTTCGCTCCCGGCGCCACGCCGATCTGGTTGGAGCCGTCCGCTTCCGAGCCGACCATCGTTCCCATCGTATGGGTTCCGTGGCCGTCGCTGTCCGAAGGCAGCGAAGCTCCGCTATGGGGATCGTACCAGCTCAGCTCGGGATGGACGACGGCGCCGGATGCGTCCAGGCCGCGCCATTTGCGCTGCAGGGCGGGGTGGGTATAATCCACGCCCGAATCGAGGTTGGCGACGACGATGCCGGTCCCGTCGATGCCCTGGGCCCATACCTGCGGAGCGTTGATGCGGGCGATGTTCCACTCCACGCTGCTCGGAGCGGCAGCCGTCTTGGCTCCAGCCTCCTTCTGGACTCCGGCGGCCGGCTGCGCCGCTGTTCCGGCGCCGGGCGCCGTCACGTCCGGCTTCACCTCGGTCTTTTGCAAATAGCGGGTTTCGTCGGGTAGCACCTTGTCGACCCCCGGAAGCTTGGAGAGCTCCTCCATGACCTCCTTCGTGCTCGTGACCGCCAGCGCGTTGACGATGAAGTAGCTTTTGTAGCTCTTCACTTTTCCGCTCTTCTGCGCTTTCTCCAAGTAATCGTCCAGCTCCGATTGAGTCTGCAGGGCGGTATCCCTAAGCGTGCTGACGACCGCGCTGCGGGCGGACAGCTTCGCCGCGGACAGCGTCGCCTTTTGCAGCGCAGCCTTCTGCAGAGCCTGCTTGGACACCGATGCCGTATCGACCTGGGCCTTCATTTTGACGAGATAAGTGACGTATTCCGACTGTCCGAACTGCTTGAGCAGCTTGCCGTCCACCTTGGCAGCCGCCGCTTTCTGAATGGATGAATTGCGGTCAAGCTTGTCCGAAGCTACGGAGCCTGCCGCGTGGATCGGCTCCAGAAACGAAAACGTCAGCAGGACGGCCATCAGGACAGCCATCGGTCTCTTGCCTTTCTTTCTAAAAATCAAACTTAACCACTCCCTATACTTGGTTTAATGGGATCAGCTATCTGCTGCCGCCGCCGGACGGCGGTCGAAATCATCACCCCCTTCAAAAGGATCGGATTGCGTCCAGCTGTAGTTCGAAGCATCGCGCAGGATGTTAGCTGCAGGAGCCGATGACAGAAAAGCAGCGCTGGAAGCGGGAGCTCCTGGGGGGATGGCTGGAGGGAGGCGGATCAAGGGCCGGGCACGACGGCTGCGCGAGCGAAATGCGGATCTATCCGAATCATGCCGATTGACAAGGAATCTTGTCTTAGAATAAAGCAAGTATAGTCTCGTATTTTCGGATTCACAATCGAAATTTTTGGAATTTTCTTACTAATACTGAAATTGATTCCCAAGTCCCTCTCCCTCTAGGAAATAGAACATAGGCATCATTCGACAAGGCCGGGATCTCCAGCAAAGCCGAAGGCCGATATGCCCATCCTTCTTTTCCCTTGCAGTCTGGCGGGCATGCCTCCTTCGTCCCGGTCCTCCTCCCGCTCGCGCCCGGCGGAAAATTCGGGTACACTTTCGCTAGAGAGCTTGCAGCACACGATCGGAGACGGGAAAGGAGAATAGGGGGATGGAGAAGAGCTTTTACTATAGGGTCGTTCCCGCTTCCGAAGAAGGCGCGGAGATGCCGCTGGAGGTTTTGTTCGCAGGAGAGAGCCAGACGAAGCCTGGACATCGATTGGGGCCGAAAGTGCATGATTTCTATTTGCTTCACCATGTGCTGTCGGGAAAAGGAGAGTTTCTATGCCGCGGGACCGTTCACCGGCTCGAAGCCGGCCATTCCTTTCTCATCGAGCCCGGGCAGCTGGTCTCTTATCAAGCCGATTCGGCCGACCCTTGGTGCTACCGCTGGATCGCCTTCCAGGGACCATGGGCGCCGCATGCCGCCGCGGCCGCCGGGTTCGACATCTCCTCTCCGACAGCGGATACGGGACGCTCCAGCACGCCGAGGCTTGCGCTCACAGCGGMAGCTTTTTCAGCACGGACAGCTGCGTGCGAAGCGTATCCCCGGATTCCATGGCGGCGAGCGTTTCCTTTGCAAGCTCCGCGATGCGGGCGAACTCCTCCTGCACGAAGACGGTCGTCATGTCGACGCCGAGCTGAGCCTTTGCTCCGCCCTGGAGCGAAATGCGCTTTTGGGTGCGGAGGACGGCGCTTTCCATCGCAAAGATCGAGATCATGATGTCGGCCAGGTTGCTCAGTATTTCCTGCTCCTGATCCAGCTTCATCTGGTACTTCTGGACGGCTCCGGCGCCGGCCATCAGGAAGATTTTCTTGGCGTTGGAGAGCAGATGAGCTTCCAGCTCCAGCGTGCCCTCGAACTTCTCGCCGAGCGAGGAGCGCATTTCCAGCAGCTCGCCCTGCAGCTTCATCGCTTTCTGCATGAGAGGCAGCTCGCCCTTCATCGCGCGCTTGATGAGCGTGCCGGGTATGAGCAGCCGGTTGATTTCATTCGTCCCCTCGAAGATGCGGTTGATGCGGGAATCGCGGTAGATGCGCTCGACGCGGTATTCCTGGGTGAAGCCGTAGCCGCCGTGGATCTGCACGCCTTCGTCGGCGACGAAGTCGAGGCCTTCGGATGCGAACACCTTGTTGATGGAGCATTCCAGCTGGTATTCCGCGATCGCCTTGGCCGACTGATAGCCGACGTCGGCAGCGGAATAGTCCACGTCGGCGAGCCCGACGTCGAACAGCCCGGCCGTGCGGTAGACCATCGACTCCATGACGTACGTGCGGATGTTCATGTCGGCCAGCTTCTTCGCCACGAGCGGGAAGCTGCTGATCGGGCGGCCGAACTGGGTGCGTTCATTCGCGTATTTGGCCGAGTATTCGATGGCGTCCTTGGAGGAGCCTACGCAGCCGACGGCGAGCTTGTAGCGGCCGATGTTGAGGATGTTGAAGGCGATCAGATGGCCCTTGCCGACTTCCCACAGCAGGTTTTCGGCCGGCACCTTGACGTCTTCCAGAATGAGCGGACAGGTCGAGGAGCCTTTGATGCCCATTTTCTTCTCTTCCGGACCGATGCTCACCCCTTCCATCGAACGCTCGACGATGAACGTGCTGAAGTCCTTGCCGTCCACCTTGGCGTACACGATGAACACGTCGGCGAAGCCGGCGTTCGTAATGAACTGCTTCGTGCCGTTCAGCACGTAATGCTTGCCGTCCTCGTCCAGGACGGCCGTCGCTTTGGCGCCGAGAGCGTCGGAGCCGGAGGACGGCTCCGTCAGGCAGTAAGCCGCGATCAGCTCGCCGGTCGAGAGCTTGGGCAGGTACTTCTGCTTCTGCTCTTCATTGCCGAAATAGACGATCGGCAGCGTGCCGATGCCGACATGCGCGCCGGCGGAAAGGGCGAATGCCGACGCCTTCGTCATTTTCTCGCTGATCAGCGTGGAGCTGACCTTGTCGAGGCCGAGACCGCCGTAGGCTTCCGGCACATCGGCTCCCAGCAGGCCGAGCTCTCCGGCCTTGCGCAGCTTTTCGACCGTCAGCTCATAATTGAGCTTCTCGATCGCCTCGTCGACAGGCGCGATCTCGCCCGCGACGAAATCCTCCGTCGTCTCGGCGATCATGCGCTGCTCTTCGGTCAATTCTTCCGGGATGACAATGCTGCTCGCGTCGATATCCTCGATAATGAAGCTTCCGCCCAGCACTTTGCTTTTGGTCGTCATGATAATCGCTCCTTGGAATGGGTTGATTGATGAGCCATGCTGCCCTCGGATTTCCCCGCCGCAGAGACGGCCGCCAGCGGAATTCTGCTCCGCCTCGGCCGGCTGGACGCCCCGGTGCAGCATCCCTTGCCTGCACTCTACCTGCTCAAGCGGGATGGACTTCGAAGACGCCTGCCGCTCCCATGCCGCCGCCGATGCACATCGACACGACGCCGTAGCCGCCGCCTCTGCGGCGCAGCTCGTTGATCAGCGAGACGCTGATCTTGGTGCCGGTGCAGCCGAGCGGATGGCCCAGCGCGATCGCGCCGCCGTTGACATTGACCTTCTCCTCGTCGATGCCGAGCTCCCGGATGATATGGAGGCACTGGGAGGCGAACGCTTCATTGATTTCATAGAGATCGACCTGCTCCTGGGAAATGCCGGCTCGCTTCAGCGCCTTTGGAATCGCCTCGACCGGGCCTACGCCCATGATCTCCGGCTCGACGCCCGCAAGGGCGAACGAACGGAATGTAGCCAGCGGCTTCAGGCCGAGCTCGTCGGCTTTCTCGCGGCTCATGATGACGACCGCAGCCGCTCCGTCGCTGATCTGCGAGGAGTTGCCCGCCGTCACCGAGCCGTTCAGCTTGAACGCAGGGCGCAGCTTGCCGAGCGTATCCGGCGTCGTATCGACGCGGACGCCTTCATCGGTGTTGAAGACGAACTTCTCGGTTTTCACCTTGCCGCTGTCTTCCATGGACTTGAGCTCCGCTTCGAACGGGACGATCTCATCGGCGAACTTGCCTGCGGCGATGGCCGCCGCCGCCTTCTCATGGGAGCGGGCAGCGAAGATGTCCTGGTCCTCGCGGCTGACGCCGAACTTCTCCGCGACGCGCTCGGCCGTATGCCCCATCCCGATATAGACTTCCGGGTATTCATCGACGATTTTCGGATTCGGGGAAATTTTGAAGCCGGTCATCGGAACGTGGCTCATGCTCTCCACCCCGCCGGCGATCATCACATCCGCGTTGCCGGTCATGATGCGCTCCGCCGCGAAGGCGATCGATTGCAGGCCGGAGGAGCAGAACCGGTTGACGGTCAGCGCCGGAACCGTCACCGGGAAGCCTGCATACAGCGACATGATGCGGGCGAAGTTGAGCCCCTGCTCCCCTTCGGGCATCGCGCAGCCGATGATGATATCCTCCACATCTTCTTTCTTGAGCCCCGGCGCCCGCGAGACCACTTCCTGCAGCACGATTTTGCCGAGGTCGTCCGCGCGGGTTTGGCGAAGGCTGCCTTTCTTGCCTTTGCCGATTGCCGTCCGGGCCATGGATACGATTACCGCTTCTCTCATGACTTCACGCTCCTTTAATGGTTCGCGTTTTGTGAGCAGCCGCTCCGGAAATAAAAGGCCCTTCCGATCGCTCTTGCCCCCGGATTTCTTTGATTCCGCATGAATGTGGAAATCCGGCTGCAAATGCGACCGCTCCTCTTCTCCATGGCGCTTACATTTCCTGCGATCTCTGCACAGCCGTCCCAAACTCCTCCAGAATACTGAGCGGTCACATCGCTCTTAAATCCGGATGGCTTTGATTCCACAGGAAGATGTCGTTTCTGTGCCGAGCGATATCCTAATTCCGCAAAGCCTTGCCTTTGGAGAGCATATGCTGCATGCGGGCCTGGGTCTTCGGCTCGCCCGTCAGGCTGAGGAAGGCTTCGCGCTCCAGATCGAGCAGATATTGCTCCGATACGAGCGTGCCGGCCGGCAAGTCGCCGCCGCTCAGCACATGCGCCAGCTTCTTGGCGATGAGAAGGTCGTGGTCGCTGATGTAGCCGCCTTCCTTCATGCCGATCGCCGCGAGCTGCAGCGCGGCCTTGCCTTCGGCGCCGGCGATGCGGATCTTCTCTTCCGGAGGGAGCGTGTAGCCGTCCGCAGCCATCTGCAGGACAGCCTGCTTCGCTTCGTAGATCAGATGGTCCGCGTTCGGCAGGATGCGGTCGTTCGTGCGGAGGTAGCCGAGCCGCTTGGCATCATGCCCGCTCGAGGAGACCTTCGCCGAGCCGACCGTCTCGAACACCTGGCCGAGCAGAGGCAGCAGATCCGCTTCCGGATGCCCGGCCTGCCTGCTGACGCGCAAGGCGAATTCCTTGCAGCCGCCGCCGGCCGGGATGAGGCCGACGCCGACTTCGACGAGGCCGTAATAAGTCTCCGCCGCGGCGATGACCTGGTCCGCCGGCATGCAGGCTTCGACGCCGCCGCCGAGCGTCATCCGGTGGGGCGCCGCGACGACCGGCTTTTCCAGCCGCTTCAGCTTATACATGCTCTGCTGGAACAGGTTGATGATTTCGTCGACTTCGTCCCATTCTTCGTCCTGCGCTTCCATGAGCAGCAGCATCAGATTCGCGCCGACGCAGAAGTTGCGGCCCTGATTCGCCAGAACGAGACCGCTCCAGTTGCGCCGGACTTCCTCCGCGCTCTGCTGGATCATCGACAGGATATCGTCGCCGATGGCGTTGTTCGGGGAATGGAATTCCAGGCAGACGACGCCGTCGCCGATATCGATCAGGCTGGCGCCTGCATTGGATTTGACGACCTTGTTCTGCTCCTTGAGCGAGCGAAGGTCGATCTCTTGAACAGGGGCTTCCACTTCCTTATACTGGCTGCCGTTCACGTAGAAGCGCTTGCCGTTGTCTTTCTTGTAGAAGCTCGTATGGCCGGCATCGATCCATTCCTTGACCCATGCCGGAACGGCGAGGCCTTCCTTCTCCATCCGCTGCACCGATTTCGCCAGCCCGATGGCATCCCACGTCTCAAACGGCCCCAGCTCCCAGTTGAAGCCCCATTTCATCGCTTCGTCGATCTCCTGGATGGAGTCGGCGATCTCCCCGACCTTGTCGGCGGAATAGACCAGAACCTGCTTCAAAATATTCCAGGCCAGCTCCGAATACTTGTCTCCGGCGCCGATGAGAGCCTTCGTCTTTTCACGGGCGCCTTTGACGCTCTTCGCCGCTTCCAGGGAGCCGGAAGCCGCCTTCCTCTGCGGCGTATACTCCAGCGTGCCGAGATCGATCGACAGAATCTCGCTCTTGCCGCCTTCTCCTTTGCGCTTCAGATAGAAGCCCTGGCCGGATTTCTCGCCCAGCCAGCCGCGCTCGACGAGCTGCGTCAGGGCGGCCGGAGGCGTGAAGTCTTTGCGCTCGGCCTCGTTGTCCACATTCAGGCGGACGTTGTCCGCGACATGGATGAACGTATCGAGGCCGACGAGATCCAGCGTGCGGAAGGTGGCGCTCTTCGGGCGTCCCATAGCCGGACCGGTGACCGCATCCACTTCCTCGACGGTGAAGCCGCCCTTCTCCATTTCCTGCAGCGACACGAGCAGACCGTACGTCCCGATTCTATTTGCAATGAAGTTCGGGGTGTCCTTGGCGATGACGACGCCTTTGCCGAGGACGGTTTCTGCAAATGCCTTCATCTCGTTCACAAGCTCCGCATCCGTTCCGTCCGCCGGAACGATTTCCAGCAGTTTCATGTAACGGGGCGGATTGAAGAAATGGGTGCCCATGAACGACCTGCGGAACGGCTCGCTGCGCCCTTCCGCCATCGCGTTGATGGAGATGCCGGAAGTGTTGGAGCTGACAATCGTTCCCGGCTTCCAGTGCTGCTCGATGCGGTCGAGCAGGCTGCGCTTCGCGTCCAGATTCTCGACGATGACCTCGATGATCCAGTCGGCATCCGCGATCTTGTGGAGATCGTCCTCCAGGTTGCCCGGCGTGATGCGGCCCGCGAAGGCCGGATCGTAGAGAGGCGCCGGATTCGTCTTCTTCAGCTTGGCGATGGCGCTTGCGGCCAGCCTGCTGCGGACAGCCGGATGCTCGGCCGTCAGGCCTTTCTTCTCTTCCTCGGGGGTGAGCTGCTTGGGCACGATGTCCAGGAGCAGCGTCGGAATGCCAACGTTGGCCAGATGGGCGGCAATGCCGGAACCCATAATGCCGGAGCCGATGACGGCGGCTTTGCGGATCGAAATGCTCATCGTTGCTTGCCTCCTTGATTAAGGTTTTTACGGCTTTCAAGAACAATGCTTTTCCCGTGTCGGATGCTCTCTTCCTCTTCATGGCCGATCGAAGAAGGACGGTCCGCTAACTAAGGTGCGCGTACCCTTATGCTGCCGGCTCTGGCTGCCTCCATGCGTTATACGGCCATCCCTTCGCTGCCGGCCGGAGCGCTGCCCGCGCATCCGAATACGGCTTCCTCGAGAATTTCGGCGATGTCGCGCGCCTTCACCCTGTCATCGACTTCCTTCAGCTTCGTGCCGTCCTCCAGCATCGTCAGACAGTACGGACACGCGCTGCTGATCAGCGTCGGATTCACTTCGAGCGCCTGCTCGGTGCGCGCCAGGTTGACGCGCTTGCCTGCCGTCTCCTCCATCCACATCATGCCGCCGCCCGCTCCGCAGCACATGCCGTTCTCCCGGCTGCGCGCCATCTCCACCAGCTCCACGCCGGGAATGGCACGGAGCACATCGCGCGGCTCGTCATACACGTTGTTGTAGCGGCCCAGATAACAGGAATCATGGTAGGTGATCCGCTCGTTGACCTCATGCTTCGGCTGCAGCCTGCCTTCCTTCAGCAGCCGGTCGAACAGCTGCGTATGATGGAGCACCTCCACGCCTTCGAGACCGAAGTCCGGATACTCGTTCTTCAGCGTGTTGAACGTATGCGGGCATGCCGTCACAATCTTCGTCACTCCGTACTTCCGGAACGTCTCGATATTCTCCATGCACAGCTGTTGGAACAGCATCTCGTTGCCCATGCGCCGCGGCGTGTCGCCGGAGTTTCTTTCCTCGTTGCCGAGAATCGCGAAGCGGATGCCGGATTCGTTCAGCAGGCGGGCGACGGCCCTCGAGATTTTGCGGCTGCGGAGATCGTAGGAGCCCATGGAGCCGACGAAGAACAGATAGTCGAACTCCGGGTTTTCCTTGACGAGCGGAACGCTGACCCCTTCCACGTCTCCGGTCCATTTGACGCGGTCGTTGCGGTTGATTCCCCAAGGGTTGCCTTGGCGCTCGATGTTCTGCATTGCGCGCTGGCCTTCATGCGGCACGCTGCCCTGCATGAGGACGAGGTGGCGGCGCAAGTCGATGATCTTGTCGACATGCTCGTTGCCGACCGGACATTGGTCCTCGCAGTTGCGGCATGTCGTGCACGCCCAGATCTCGTCCTCCGTCATGACTTCGCCGATGAGCTCGACTTCCTGCGGGCTGCGCTCCTCTTGATGCCAGGAAGCCTTCTGCCAGCCGATCGTCGGCCGGATATCCGTGATGGCGCCGCCGGGATCCCTCCATGCGACGGAGTCCGACTCTTCCGCGCCGGCCGCCACCTCCTCCGCGCTTCCTCCGGCCATCTCGAGCAGCGAGCCGGGCATTTCCGCAGAACGAGGGACAAAGGCATGCGCCTTGCCTCCCCCGGCGCTTCCTGTGCCGAAAGCGAACTCGGGAACCCAGGGAGATTTGCCGGTGACGGCCGCTCCCTTGTCGATCAAGTGGTCGCGAAGCTTCACGATCATGTGCATCGGAGAGAGCGCCTTGCCGGTATTGGATGCCGGGCACACATTCGTGCAGCGGCCGCATTCCACGCAGGCATAGAAATCGAGCATCTGCTTCTGGTTGAACTCCTCGATCTTGCCGACGCCGAACGATTCCGCTTCCTCGTCCTCCAGATCGATCTTGCTCAGCCTTCCGGCCGGCTCCTGCTTGCGCAGATAGATGTTGACCGGCGCGGTGAGGATATGGAAGTGCTTCGACTGAGGCACGTACACGAGAAACGCGAGCAGGATGGCCAGATGCGCCCACCAGGAAACCATGAACAGCACATGCGCGGCTCCGGCTCCGATTCCTTGCATGCCTTCGGCCATCACGGAGGTGATCGGCGCGTAGCCGGAAAATGCCATGCCGAGCCAAATCCGCTCGAAAGCAAGGGAGAACAGGACGGATGCCATCAGTCCGAAGATGAAGAAGACGACGATGCTCGGCTTCCACCCTCTCTTCAGACGGGCGAGCTTCTCGCCGTAGCGGCGGTAGGCCGCATACCCCATCGCGACCAGAATGGCGAATACGGTGATTTCCTGCAGCAGGCTGAACCAGCCGTATCCGGGAACCGGCAGATGGTGCTTGCCTGCCGTCAGGCCTTTGATGATCAGGTCGAGCGCTCCGAACTGCAGAATGACGAATCCATAGAAGATGACAATATGCATGATGCCGCTGCGGATATCCTTGAGCAGCTTCGTCTGGCCGAATACTTGAGCGAGGAACTCGCCCCATCTGCCCTCTCCCTTGAGAGGCACGGCTGTCTTTTTCCCCAGCTTCATATAGAGCCAGCGGTGGTACACCGCCCTGTAGAACAGATAGACTCCGCAGCCCGTCAGAGCCAAAAACAAGATGAGATTGATCAGCTGTCCTGCCATTGCGGCTCACCCTCTCTGCAAATTCCTTTTGCCGGCCGTTCGCCGGGCATTCTTAGATGAAGCGCTTACAAGGCCGGTTCAAAAAAATCTTAGTGGTATCCCGCCTGTGATGCTGTCCGGCGCGGCTGCATACGTCTCCAAATCCTCCGCTCCACTACTAAGAAATAAGAAGGAAGATATCCCGCCTCTTCCTCTCCGATCCCAAGCATGTTCCGCCTTCTGGAAGGCGGTTAGCGTCCAAGTTCCGGATAAATCGTTGACAATCCGTGTGATATCCCCTAAGATGAAGAAAATGAATGAGCATTCATTCACCATACGTAAATACTACCACCGAGGTGCCATCATGACAAGTAGGAAGCCGGAAAAATATTATCAGATCCTGGAAGCCGCCCAAAAAGTCATTGCCGAAAACGGGTTCCACGGCTCGCAGGTGTCGAAAATCGCCAAGGAGGCCGGAGTCGCCGACGGTACGATCTATTTATATTTCAAGAAGAAGGAAGATATCCTGATCTCCTTGTTCGAGGAAAGGCTCGGGGATCTGGTCGGACGGTTCAAAGCCCGGCTGGAGGATACGGCGACTGCCGGCGAAGCTCTGCGCGCCATCTGCGAGATCCACTACTCCGTCCTGGAGCAGAACATCAATCTCGCATACGTGACCCAGATCGAGCTGAGGCAGAGCTCGCTGGAGCTGCGCAAGGCGATCGGCCTGACCGTACGGCCTTACATCCAGCTCATTGAGCAGATTCTGGAAAAAGGGGTGAGAGAAGGAGCGTTCCGGGACAATCTCGACGTCAAGCTGACCCGGCATCTTATATTCGGAGCGATGGATGAGGCGGTTTCCTCCTGGCTCATATCCGGGCAGAAGTTCTCCCTGACCGCCCAAGTCGACAAAACCATCGAATTTTTCCTGCATGGCCTCAAAAAATAACAGGGATTCAACCATTCGAGGAGGAGAATCGAGATGAACATTTTCTGCCTGCTGAAGCAAACCTTTGATACGGAAGAACGGATCGTAATCCAGGACGGCCAGGTTTCGGACGACGGCGTCAAATATGTCATCAATCCTTACGATGAATATGCGGTCGAGGAAGCGCTCCAGCTCCGGGAAAAGCACGGCGGAACGGTTACCGTCGTCTCTGTCGGCCCCGCCCGGGCAGCGGAAGCGCTCCGCTCGGCGCTGGCGATGGGAGCCGATGAGGCGGTGCTGATCTCCGACGAGCGCATCCAATCCGACGAAGCGGGCATCGCCTCCTTGCTCCAGGCTTATATCTCCAAGCAGCCCTTCGACGTCATCCTCGGAGGCAACTTCTCCGTCGATACCGGCGGCGGCCAAGTCGCGGTCCGGCTTGCGGCGGGTCTCGGCATTCCCCACGCCGCTTCCATCACGAGTCTTGACATCGACGGTACGGCTGCCAGCGTCAAGCGGGATGCCGAAGGCGACACGGAATCCCTCGAGCTGACGCTGCCGGCGCTGTTCACCGCCCAGCAAGGCTTGAACGAGCCGCGCTACCCGTCGCTGCCGAATATCATGAAGGCGAAGAAAAAGCCGTTCCAGACGCTGTCTCTGGACGATCTCGGCGTCGACGCCGCCGCCGTCGCCCCGCTGACCAAGCGGCTTGGCCTTTCCCTGCCGCCTGAGCGCGGAGCCGGCCAGCTCATCAAGGGAACGCCGGCCGAGCAGGCCGCTCGCCTCGTCGAGCTGCTGCGCACAGAAGCCAAAGCGATCTGATCCCATCCTTTTTTCCTATCCAAGGAGGTTAAACCATGAGCCAATCCGTTCTTGTCATCGCCGAAATCCGCGGCGGAAAATTGCGCCAGGTATCGCTTGAAGCCGTCCATGCCGCCAACCAGTCCGCGGGCGGCGCTCCGGTCGACGCCGTCATCATCGGCAGCGGCATCATTCCGGTCGCCTCCGAGCTGGCCGCCTACGTGTCGGGCAAAGTCTACGCCGTCGATCATCCTGAGCTCGCGTCATACAACGCTCCGGCTTATCTGGCCGCCGTCAAAGGCCTTCTCGACGAACGGAAGCCAGGCCGCGTCTTCCTCGGCCATACTGCGGAAGGCAAGGATCTGGCGCCGCTTGTCGCCGCCCATCTTGGTGCCGGACAAATTTCCGACGTCATTGCTGTAATCGATTCCGCGGGCGGCTCTGTCTATACCCGTCCGATCTACGCGGGCAAAGCTTTTGAGGAAAAAGCCTTTTCCGGCGGCTCCGGCGTCGTCACCGTCCGGCCGAACAACCTTCCGCCAGCCGAACAGGCCGCGTCGCCGGCCGAAGTGGTCGACCGCGATTATGCTCCAGCCTCCGATCTCCGCTCGATCGTCAAGGACGTCGTGCGCAAAGCCGGCGGCAAGGTCGACCTGTCCGAGGCGAAGATCGTCATCTCCGGCGGACGCGGCGTGAAGAGCTCCGACGGCTTCAAGCCGCTCGAAGAGCTGGCCGATGTGCTCGGTGCCGCCGTCGGCGCCTCCCGCGGAGCCTGCGACGCCGGCTACTGCGACTACGCGCTGCAGATCGGCCAGACCGGCAAGGTCGTCACGCCGGAAGTGTACATCGCCTGCGGCATCAGCGGAGCCATCCAGCATTTGGCGGGCATGAGCCAGTCGCGCGTCATTATCGCGATCAACAAGGATCCGGAAGCTCCGATCTTCAAAGTCGCCGACTACGGCATCGTCGGCGACCTGTTCGAAGTCGTGCCGCTGCTGACGGAAGAGTTCCGCAAAGTGCTCGCGTAAACAGCATGAACCCGCCCGGATGATGCCATTACGGGAGGGTTTTTCGATGGATATGAATCATTCCTGAGGAGGAGCTTGTTATGGGACCGTTTCGACCCGATCTGCTCAAAGGCAAAACCGTGCTCGTGACGGGCGGCGCGACCGGACTTGGACGCGCAATGGCGGAAGGCTTCGCCCGGCATGGAGCCTCCATCGCGCTCGCGGGACGCCGCGAGGAGAAGCTGCAGGAAGCGGCTGAGGCGTTCCGCGAGGCCGGCCATGACGTGTTCGTCCAAAGCTGCGACGTCCGGGACCCGGCTTCCCTATCCGCATTGGCGGATGCTTTGGACGAGCGCTTCGGAGGCGTCGACGTGCTCGTCAACAATGCCGCCGGCAACTTCATCAGCCCGACCGAGAGGCTCTCGCCCCGCGCCGTCGACGCCGTGCTGAACATCGTGCTGCACGGAACCTTCTATGCGACGCTGGAGTTCGGCAAGCGCTGGATCGCGGCCGGCCGGGGCGGAACGATGCTGAACATCGTCACGACCTATGCCGAGACCGGCTCCGGGTTCGTGGCGCCGTCGGCCGCCGCCAAAGCCGGGGTGCTTGCTCTCACCCGCTCGCTGGCGGTGGAATGGGCGCGCTACGGCATCCGCCAGGTCGCCATCGCGCCAGGTCCGTTTCCGACGGAAGGCGCATGGGCAAGGCTGGCTCCGACACCGGAGCTGGCCGAGCGCATGGCGGACCGCATTCCGCTCAAGCGAGTGGGCGACAAGCAGGAGCTTGCCGATCTGGCCGCATTTCTCGTCTCCGATTACGCTTCTTATCTCAACGGCGAGGTGGTGACGATCGACGGCGGCGAATGGCTCCAGGGCGCCGGACAGTTCAACAGCCTGCTTGAAGTGACGCCGGAACAGTGGGACCGGCTGGCCGAGCTTACCCGCACAGGCGGCAAAGGGCAATAAAGCGTTTGCCGCCTGTGCGACCGGCAGCTTCCGTTCATGGGGGAAGCAGCTGCATACGCCAAAAAGCCCTCGCCGGGCTGAAGCTTCTGCCCGGCGAGGGCTTTTCCTGCCCAATCAGACCGGAACTCCGCTTCCCGGGAGCGCCGCGATGATCGGCTCCAGGGCGGCGGCAGCCGAATCGGCCTGAACGAACCGTTCCTGTTCGCTGTCGTACCGGTCGGAGCCGTGCTCGTAGCGCGGGTCGTAATAAGCGGTCAGCAGCAGCTCCGCGGCGCGGCCGAAGTCATCGTTCCGAATGCTCTGCTCGATTTCCGCCGCGACAGGGGTATGGATTCTCGACTTGATCACGCGGAAGGCGGCCATGCATTGCTGCTTGTGCTCCTCCGGACGGTAATCCTCCAGAATATGCCGGATCCGCTCCCCGATCGGCAGCTCGACCCGGATCGGAATTCCCGTCTCCTTGGCTTCCATCAGAAACTCGGGAAGCACGCATTTGCCGATGCGGCGGCTTTCCGCCTCCATAATGACGTAGGGCGAATGCTGCAGAGCGATCAGCCGCTCAAGCAGCAGCGACTCGAACGTCTTCTGGTTGTGGGCGCGCATCCCGATCTGGCCGAATATGGAGCCGCGATGCCCCGCCATCCCCTCCAGATCCAGCACCGGATACCCGCGGCGTTCAAGCTCGGACAGAATTGCCGTCTTGCCCGTCCCCGTATTGCCGTGAAGGACATAGGCGCGCTGATTGAAGGAGAATTCCGCCAGCGTCTCGACGACCCAGCGCCGGTATTCGCGGAATCCGCCCGACAGCCGGTAAGCGTGGATGTCCATCAAGGAAAGCAGAGTCGCCGTCGTCCGGCTCCGCATGCCCCCTCTCCAGCAGAACAGGGCCTTCTTCTGGGGAATGGCCGCGAACTGCGCGATGAATGCCGGCAGCTTGGCCGAGATGATCTCGAGCCCCCGCTTCTTCGCTTCCTGGACGCTCACCTGCTTGTACAGCGTGCCGATCTCCGCCCGCTCGCGGTCGTCGAAGAAGGGGATGTTGATGCTTCCGGGAATCGTGGATTCCTCGTATTCGGACGGGGAGCGGACGTCGATGATGACGAGCTCTCCCGAGTCCCTCTTCGCTCTCAGCTCTTGCACGGTCAAATCCTGAAACATGGAATCTCTCCTTACGATACTTCGATGATGCCGTGATGGTCGTCGACCGCTTCTCCGATGAGAGCCGCCTCAAGACCTGCGGCAAGCAGCTCGCCGAGCAGGGAATCCGCTTCTTCTCCGGCTACGGAAATGAGGAGTCCTCCCGAAGTCACCGCGTCGCACAGGATGAGGCGGTCGAGCTCGTCGAGCTCCGGGCCGAACGTGACAGCAGGCTGCACATGCGCATAGTTGTTTCTCGTGCCGCCCGGCACGAAGCCTTCTTCGGCGAGCTCGCGGGTGCGCGGCAGGACCGGAACGTCGCCGCGTCGGATATTCAGGCCGACCCGGCTGCCTTTTGCCATCTCCGAAGCATGGCCGAGCAGCCCAAAGCCGGTCACATCGGTGCAGGCATGGACGTCGTAGCCGTCCATGATTTCGGCCGCCTTGCGGTTCAGCTCCGCCATGACGGAAGTCACCTTGGCGACATCTTTTTCCGTCAGCCGGTCCTTCTTGATCGACGTCGTATAGATGCCCACCCCGATCGGCTTGGTCAGGATGAGCTTGTCGCCCGGACGGGAGCCGGCATTCGTGCGGACGCGGCCAGGATGGACGAGACCGGTGACAGCCATGCCGAACTTGGGCTCCTTGTCTTCGATGGAATGGCCTCCGACGAGCGTCGCGCCTGCTTCCGCAAGCTTGTCGGCAGCTCCGCGGAGAATATCGGCGAGGATGCTTTTGTCGAGCGTCGCGATCGGAAATGCGACGATATTGAGGGCCGTCAGCGGCTTGCCGCCCATCGCGTAGATGTCGCTGATGGCGTTGGCAGCCGCGATCTGGCCGAAGGAATACGGGTCATCGACGATCGGAGTAAAGAAATCGACCGTCTGCACGAGCGCGAGCTCGTCGCTCAGCCGGTAGACCCCTGCGTCGTCGCTCGTATCAAGCCCGACGAGCAGATCGGCGTTGGGCAGCGCCGGAGGCAGCTGCCTCAGCACTTCCGACAAGTCGGACGGTCCGATTTTGCAGCCGCAGCCGCCTTTGGTGGAGAGCGAGGTCAATTTGATCACATTGGATTCCGGCATGGTTCATCCTCCCAGATGGCTAGTACTTTACTCCCTTAAGTATACGCCAAGGCCGCGCAAAAACCAAAATGGCGCGCCGAGCTTCGCCCCTATCGCCCTAACGCTTCAAAAAAGTGAAGGAACGGATCGCGGGATATGCTATAATAATCAAGTTTTCCATTCCATCTTAGGAGGTTGTATTCATGAGTCCTTCCCAAGGAACTCTTCCGCGCCCGGCGATGAGCGGCAAAAAGGCCGTCTGGCTTGCTGTCGCATTCATCCTGATTACCGTCGCCGGCCTGACATATGTAAAATGGTGGCCCTACTACGGAAAAGCGTTGAAAGCCATCACGGAGCATACGATCGGCAGCTCGATTCTGACCGGCGGCTCTGAAAGCATTCCGTCCCCGTCGTGGCAGTCCGCGTGGGACTATGCCCAGGCTTATTATAAAGCCGTCTGGAAAGCCGCCGTGCTCGGCATCCTGCTCGGCTCCCTCGTTCAGGTGCTGATTCCGTCAGGCTGGCTGCTCCGCGTTCTCGGCGGACGCAGCTTCAAGAGCACCGCCATCGGCGGCCTGGCCTCGCTGCCCGGCATGATGTGCTCCTGCTGCGCCGCTCCGATCGCTGTCGGCCTGCGCAAAAAAAACGTTTCCGCCGGCGCCGCCCTCGCCTTCTGGCTCGGCAATCCGCTGCTGAATCCGGCGACGCTCATCTTCATGACGTTCGTGCTCACGTGGAAGTTCACGCTGCTGCGGCTGTTGTTCGGCATCGCCATCACCTTCGGGGTGAGCTACTTTGCGAACCGCTTCGTCAAGGACGCCGCCATCCCGGAAGATCAGGTGCTCACCGCCGTGCCGGCTGACGACGATCGTCCGTTCTGGCTGCGCTGGCTGCGAAGCCTCGGCCAAATGCTGCTGAACGTCGTCCCGGCTTACATCATCGCCGTTCTGCTGCTCGGCGCCGCGCGCGCCTGGCTCTTCCCGAGCCTCGGCGAAGGGACAGGCATGACCATTCTGACGCTGCTTTTGTTCGCTGTCGCAGGCACGCTGTTCGTCATTCCGACTGCAGCCGAGATTCCGTTCGTGCAGGCATTCACCTCGCTCGGTTTCGGCGGCAGCGCCGCAGGCGCTCTGCTCATCACGCTGCCTGCCGTCAGCCTGCCGTCGCTCCTGATGATCCGCCGCGCGTTCCCGGCCAAAGTATTGGGGCTTGTGTTCGGGTCCGTCGTCGCCGCCGGCGTGCTCAGCGGCATCATCGGCTCCTTCTTCCTATAGCCGCATGAAAAAAAGGCCGTCTCCGAAAATGATCGGAGACGGCCTTTTTTTTCATCGCTTCAATTTTTCGGATGAGCCTTCAGCCACGACAGCATGTCGTCGAGAGTGCGGACGGGAACGATCTCCAGCGAGGCGCTGCCTTTGCGGGCATCCTTCTCCTGGCCTTGCGGCACGAAGAACACATCCGCGCCTGCTCGGGCGACCGTATAGGCCTTCTGCTCGATGCCGCCGATTTCCCCGACGTTCCCATTCCCGTCCAGCGTGCCAGTGCCGGCCACCCGATTGCCGTACGTAACGCCTCCCGGAGTCAGCTGATCGATAACCGTCAAAGCCAGCATCGCCCCATGCGACGGGCCTCCTTGGTACACGATATAGGAGCGGTAGTCGGCCTTTCTCGTCAGATCCGCCCGGGTGCGGTCCTGCACCTGGATGCCGAATGCCGCGCGGCCCGGCTGCTCGGGATTCTCCTTCGTTTCGATATCCGCCGACATCTCCTGAGTGCCCCGCTTAAGCCCTACACGGACCGTATCGCCCGGCTTGACGGAGCCCATGACCTTCGCCAGCATGGCCGTCGTGCCGACCTCCTTGCCGTTCAAGCGGATCAGCACATCGCCGGGCTCAAGACGCCCTTCCGCCGGACTGTCCTTGAGCAGAGCGAGCACTTGAACCCCGGTCGGGATCACGCCCTGGCCGAGACCGAGCTTTTTGAGCGCGACGGCGGTTCCGACGTCGTTGGCGCCTGCCCGCTGGATGAACACCTGCCGTTGGATTTCTCCCAGCGAAATGCTCGTATCCCTCTTTTCAATATGCAAATGGGGGAACAGCCCGGCGTAGATCCAGTCCACCGGAAAAGCCGGACGCTCGATGACGAGAACGCCTTCCAGGCTCCCCCTGTCCGTACCTCCTTGGATATGGGCATACCGGTTCATGTTCATCGTGAATCCCGGAGTGGTGACGCCATATGAGGTCGGGTAAAAAAGAATCGCTCCGACCGCCGCCGCTGCCAAGGCGGTCGTCAACGATCTCCAAGGGAAGCCTCCCCGTCTTGCAGTCTCGCTCACAAGAGCGTCGATGAGGATGAGAGCTCCGGTAGCCGCCGCTGCCGCAGCGGCGGCTCCGAAGCGGTCCGGCCGCGTAAGAAGCAGCAGCGCCGTCAGGATGCCTCCGGCTACGGCGAGAAGATTAATGACGCCAAGCCAGCTTCTTCCCCTCTGCAGCCAGGAGGAATAAGCGCCGGCAGCCCACATGAGAGGGATGGCCGCAGCGGTCCGGGACAGGATTTGAATCAGATCCATCCAATAATAGCTGCCCAGCCGCAATGGATCCCCGATCCAGATCAGTTCTCCACAAACGGACCCAACCGCAACGGCGATCAGGGATGCCGCGTACCAGCGGGAGCTTTTGCCCATTTCCTCGTCCTCCCCGAATGACTGCTTCTGACTTTCCCTTGTCTTCCTTCTCTACTAGGATACACAAGAGGGAGGCTTACATTCAATGCAGGCTTCCGGTCGGCCGTTTTACAGACCCGGCGAATGCCGATACAATGAAGAAGTTCGCTACCATAATGCCGGCCCGGCTTGGTGCCGGCACACCAAGGAGATCGATTCAGCCTATGGACATCGCAACCTGGAACGCCCTGCAAGCCGGCCTGCCGCAATGGCTGGACAACAGCCGCGCCCGAACGGCAGACGGCAAGACCGCTTCCTATATTCCCGAGCTCAGCAAGGCGGATCCCGATACTCTCGGCATCCATATCGCCGACATGAACGGCGGTTCCGTCTCGGCAGGCGACTGCGGGACCAGATTCACCATGCAAAGCATATCCAAGGTATTCACGCTGATCCTCGCTCTCATGGACAATGGCGAGGAGGCTGTATTCAGCAAAGTCGGCATGGAGCCGACCGGAGACAATTTCAACTCGATGCTCAAGCTCGAGCTCGTACAGCCGGGAATTCCCTTCAATCCGCTTATCAACGCCGGGGCCATCGTCATTTCTTCCTTGATCAACGGAAACAGCCCCGCCGAGAAGGCGGGGCGCATCCTGGATTTCATCTCCGGACTTGCAGGCAATCCTGATCTGGCGGTTGACGACGCCACCTATTATTCCGAATCCGCAACCGGCAACCTGAACCGGTCCATGGCGTATTTCCTGACCGACAACGGCGTTCTCCGAGGCGGAGTCGAGGAAGTTCTGGAAGTCTATTTCCGCCATTGCTCCATCTCGGTCACATGCAGCGATCTCGCGAGGATGGCCGTCATTCTGGCGAACGACGGCATCGATCCCGTCACGGGACAAGCCTTGATTCCAAGACGCTACGTGCAGATCGCCAAAACGTTCATGGTCACCTGCGGCATGTACAACGGCTCCGGACAATTCGCCATCGATGTCGGCTTGCCTGCCAAGTCCGGCGTATCCGGCGGCATTCTGGCGCTCGTGCCGGGCTTGGCGGGAATCGGGGTCATCGGTCCGGCGCTCAACCCGCATGGCAACAGCTTGGCCGGGGTTCATCTGCTGCGTTCGTTGTCCCGTGAATTCGACTGGAGCATGTTCTAGAGAATTTCCTCGCCTTCCGCTTCACCTTCCCTTACCTGGATGGTGAAGCGGATGCGGTAGCCTTCCCCGTCATGCTCGAACCACAGCTCGCCGCCCATTCCCTCGATCCGGTCCCTGACGCCGGATATGGGCTGAATGCGGCTCTCGACTTCATGGGGATGCCAGATCGTGAAGAGCAGATCGAGCATATCGTTGCCGATGCTTCGGGAATTCACATGAACACGGGCGCCGACCGTTCCCGGCTCTGCGCCGAAGGCGGCTGCCGAGAGAAGGATGATGAGCGTCTCCCGAAGCAGCTCCTCGTCCCCGACCACCCGGATCGGAAGCTCGGGATCCAGCCAGCAGCAAATGAAGCGAGAACGGCGTTATCCGGCGATCGACGGAACCGGCGGCCATGCGCGAGTTGGCCATCATATGCTGGATCAGTTGAATGAGATAGCCGCTGCTTCCAATAATCGTATCGACGTAGCTTCTCTGCTCGTCGGTCAATTCCGTCTCCGCCAGAAGCTCCGCCATGCCGGAAATGCCGGTCATAGGAGTGATCATCTCAAGTCCAAGTTCGTAGAGCTGATCCTTATCCTTTTCCAGCCTGGCATTGGCGGAACTAATCGCTTCGAGGCGGCGCTTGTCTTCCAGGCTCTCTTCCTCGAGTCCGGATTCCTTCTGAAGGAGCCATCTGGCCGCCGCCATCTGCAGGACGGCTTTCTCCATCTCGGTGAACGCCGCTTCCCTCCGCAGCAGTCCCAGCGTCCCCGTCGATGCCTTGCCGCCGGTTCTCACCTGCAGCCCGCAGTAATGAAACCCGAGCCAGGTATCTCCTTCGGCTCCAGCTTCCGGTTCATCGACCTCCAGACCGCAGTGCAGAATCGGTTCCCCCTTATGATGCAGATGCGCGACATGCTCCTCGTTCCCTTGCCGTTCGGAAACGAAGTAGGCGTCGGCATCGATCAGCTTCGAGATTCCCGTCAACAGCGCGTCCATCGGCAAGCGGACATTTTCTTCTTCCGCCAAATGATCATGTGTTAATTCCGTCATCGCATCAACGCCCACCCCGAAAAATAATAAAAGCCAAGAATAGGCGCCTTGCCGGCACCGGTTCTTGGCTCATGAACAGCGTATCGTAATATCTGGTCATAAAGTCCGTTATTCGTTTGGAAACGTATAAACGATAATGCTTTGATCCTTGTCGAACTTCCAGTCGAGGTACAGACCGTCGGGGCTGCGGCCCACCGCACGGTTCATGTCGACTTCCGTAAGCAGCATGGATTTTTCCAGCGAGCGCTTCGCTACGCGAAGCGCCGGCTCGTAGCCGGCCCGGAGCAATTCCTTCTCCAGCTTGATCAGAATGCCGGACCGGTACACGATCAACGTCCGGGGATTCGTCCAGAACGAGTAAAGCTTGTCAGGAAGCTTCTCTGCTTCTTCCGATATCCTTCTCACCGATTCGTGTATGTACGGCTTGCCCCTGTACTTCTCCTGATGCGCTTCGAATTTGGAGCTGTCCACCAAACCGACCATGATTCCGGAGTGGTTGTCCAGGTTCCAGTCGTAATACACATCCGTAATCTCCAGATCCAGCGACTCCAGAACGAGAGCCTTGAAATCCGGCAGAAGGAGATCCATTACGAGCTGGCGCATTTCCCTGACAGCCTCGTCCTTGTTCTGCTGCAGCATGATCTTCTCGACCACGCTGACGAACTGGCGAAAATGCATGGTCACGCATACTTCATTGCTTGAAACGAAAATCGATTCCGGACCTTTGCCGAAGCGGTCTCGGAGCAATTTGCCCATTTGGCTGGTCAATTGGGACAGAGCGGCACGGTTCTCCAACCTTTAGTCATCCTTTTAGCTAGTATCAAAAACGATTTTGAACTTGGACGTCGCCATTATAGCATATAATGCCATCGATAGATAGAGATGCTTATCGACAGAATGGCCGCCGGCAAACGGGCCCTGCTTATTTTGAAACCCGCTTGAAGACCTTGTTGATTTCATCAATGTTCGTGTTTAGACCAAATAAACCTATATATAATGATATTGATAGTGTGTAATTCAATCAATTACGAATAATTTCATTCAAAATCGTTGACACATACGCGCTTCTCGGTTACCATTTCACTTGTCGCCTTACCCGGCGCGTTCGTATATCCCCGATAATAAGGTTCGGGGGTCTCTACAAGGAACCTCAAATTCCTGGCTACGAACGGGATGCTTTCGCATACCCGTTTGCAGCCGGGATTTTTTGATGAAGCCGGGAGGATGATTAGGATGGGAAAATATGATGTGATCATCGTCGGAGCCGGACCCGCAGGCATCTTTGCCAGCTACGAGCTGACGCTGCAGCATCCGGGACTGAACGTTCTGCTTGTGGACAAAGGCCATGATATTTATCGCCGCAGCTGTCCCATACTGGAAGAAAAGATTCAGCTTTGCCCGCCGGCGGCAGGCAAAAAAGACTTCGCCGGCTGTCTGCCGGCCTGCTCCATTACAGCCGGCTTCGGCGGGGCGGGCGCATACAGCGACGGCAAATTCAACATTACGACCGAATTCGGAGGCTGGCTGACGGATTATCTCGCCCCTTCCAAAGTTCTGGAGCTGATCCGCTATGTGGACAGCATCAACCTCGAGCACGGAGCGACAGCGGCCATCACCGATCCTACGACGGATACGATCCGAAGCATCGAGCAGCGCGGCTATGCCGCCGGACTCAAGCTGCTGCGGGCGGAAGTGAGGCATCTGGGCACCGAGCAGAATCTGGACATCCTCAAGTCCATTTATGAATATTTGAAAACGCGCATCGAGATGTCGTTCAAGACCGAAGTCGAGGACATTGTCACCGAGAAACAGGATGGCGGACATCGCATTACGGGAATCGCGCTCAAAAACGGGACCACGCATGAGGCGGATCTCGTCATGATCGCTCCCGGCCGGGATGGTTCCGCCTGGCTCACGTCGGTGCTCAAGCGGCGCAGGCTCAAGATGTACAACAACCAGGTCGATGTCGGGGTCAGGGTCGAAACGTCCGATGTCGTCATGCGGGAAATCAACGAGCATCTGTACGAAGGAAAATTCGTCTTCAACACATCGGTCGGCACCCGGGTGCGCACGTTCTGCAGCAACCCTTCCGGACATGTCGTCGTCGAGAACCACAGCGGCGTCATGGCCGCCAACGGCCATTCCTACAAGGATCCGAGCCTCGGATCCCGGAATACCAACTTTGCGCTGCTCGTCTCCCATACGTTCACGGAGCCGTTCGACAAGCCGAACGAATATGCGAGGGAAATATGCAGGCGGGCCAACGATCTCTCGAGCGGCGGCGTCATCGTCCAGAAATACGGGGATATCATCCGCGGGCGCCGCTCGACGGCAAGCCGCATCTCCGAAGGGTTTCTGGAGCCGACCTTGAAGGAGGCCGTCCCCGGCGATCTCGGACTCGTGCTGCCTTACAACACGATGCGCAGCCTGATCGAGATGGTGGAAGCGCTGGAGAAAGTAACACCCGGCATTGCTTCGGAACACACGCTGTTCTACGGCGTCGAGGCGAAATTCTACTCCGCCAGGCCGAAGCTCGACACGAAGCTTGAGACGGAAATCCGCGGCCTGTACTGCGGCGGCGACGGCGCCGGCATTACGCGCGGACTGGCTCAGGCTGGCGCCGCAGGCGTCTGGATCGCCCGCTCCATGCTGGAGCGGATCGGTACGGCATCCGCTCCGGCTGCTGCGCTGTCCTGAATTCAATCAAAAAGGCAGACCGGATTATCCGGTCTGCCTTCCTTTTGCCTATCCAATTGCTGTCGTCTTTAACCGTCCGTCTGGACTCCGTCCGTTATGGATCGCTCCGCCTCGCTTTTCAATTGCTCCAGCTCCACCGAAACGTTCTCGATGATCCGGATGAACAGAGCCAGCTCCTCCGAGCTTGCGGCTTGTTCTCCGGCAGCCTGAGCCGTGTCCCTCGACATCGCCTGCACTTTGTGCAGCACCTCGCCGATCGATTCCACCTTCTCCTGAATCAGCTCAAGCGATTCCTTGGAATGCCGGGCAAGCTTGCGCACTTCCCCCGCGACGACTTCGAAGCCTCTACCCTGCTCGCCGGCCCGCGCCGCTTCGATAGCGGCGTTGAGACCGAGGAGATGCGTCCGGTCGGAAATGTCGCCCATGAGCGCGCCCATGGATTCGATGGAGCCGATCTGTTCGCCGAGCAAGCCGAGTTCGGCGTCGGTCTGCTCCTGCGACAGCACCGTCGCTCGGGCCAGCCTGTTGACTGCTGCCGTGCTGCGGCTTACCTGCTCCATTCCCGCCGCCAGCTGGCGGATCGCTTCGCTGACGCCCGTCAGAATATGGGACTGGCTGTCCAGCACTCTCTCCAGCTTGGCCTTCTCGTCCTTTTCATAGGCTTCGAGCACAAGCTGCGAATCGAGGTTGAACATCTTCGTCAAGGAATGGAGCACCGGCGTCCACTGTCCCGGAAGCTCGGCTGCCAGGTGGGAGGCGGCGAGATCCAAATAAATCATGTAAGCGCCCAGATACCACCGGGTCGTCAGCCCGATGCGGGAATGGATCTTGCCTACCAGGAGGCGGTTGTTGAAATAGGCTTCGTCGATCTTCCCATCCGTCATCGACAGGAAGTATGTCCTTTGCGTCGCCTTCAGCCTCTCCAGCGTGCTGTGGGCTTCAATGATCGCTCTCAGCTCGGGCTTCGCCGCGATCTGCCCATACAGCGAGTCTACGAGCCTGTCCACGATGTTCTCGAATACGGCCCTGCTGCCTTGAAGCAGATCCAGGTCTTCTTGCTTCAGCCCGATGAATTGTAGCTGGGCTTCTCTTTCCGGCGCAACGGCAATCATGTCCCCATCTCCTTGCCTCGTTAACCTAATCCTGACTTTATCGGCTGGTGCGTTGAAATAGTTTAGTGCCGCAGCAAATTGAAAACGCTCCCTCCTTTCTTGAGGCCCGCTTTCCGTCATGGTACGATATAGTAATCGACTGCATGCAACGGGAAGGAAGAAAACAAGTGAAAAGCAATCCGGTGGAATGGATCTTTTTCGACGTCGGCGAGACACTCGTGGATGAATCCGCGCCGATAGCCGATATTATCTCGCAGCTCATCCGCGCAGCCGGGCGCCGGGGCATCGCGGTATGCGAGCGGGACATCCGGGAAGCTTGGATGCAGGCCCATGAACGGTTCTCTCCGTTTCCGATGGCCGATATCCTGCTGCGGCTGTTCCCCGACGACGCGCTTCGCCAAGCGATCTGGAAGGAAATGAAATACCGCAAGGAGCTGGACAAGCCGTTCCCGGAGGCGAAGAGCCTCCTGCAGTCGCTCAGCGGGAGCTATCGGATCGGAGTCATCGCCAATCAGAGCGCCGGAACCGTCCATCGGTTGGAGTCTTACGGGCTCATGGAGCATATTGAAGCGGTATTCTCCTCCGCGGAGACGGGCCTGGTGAAGCCGGATCCGCGCCTGTATGAGCATGCCCTCCAAACGACGGGCTGTCCCGCCTGCAAAGCTTTAATGGTAGGAGACCGGATCGACAACGACATCGTTCCCGCGCGCCAGGTCGGCATGCATGCCCTATGGGTCCGCCAAGGCTTGGCTCTGCGCCAATTCAGCCCCTCTCCGTCTCTCCAGCCGAGCGGCACGATACCGTCCATCGGCGAAATGGCTCGCTGGCTCGAGCTATGGCAGCCTACGGATCCGACCCGCGCCTCCTGACGCGCATGGACAGCATAAAAAAAAACCGCCGATCGGCGGTTTTTTTGGACTTTCATTGGAGTCTATGGATGCTGCGGATGCCGGCCTAATCCTGAGCCTGGCTGTCCTGGGGACGATGAGGCGGCGCAGAAGCAGGCGTTGCCTCCTCCTCGTCATCGCCGGAATCGTCCATCTTTTTGAAGCCGTACACGAACAGTATAATCGTCCCGATCATGAGAAGTCCAAAGAAAATCAAATAAAGCGAGTCCGTCAAGGATGTATCCTCGCCGACATGCATGGGCAGCAGCTCCTTCCACCTTTAGCTTAGCTTGGAGCCGGGACATGCGTATGACTCTTTCGGGCTATAAATGTGACAATCAGCGGGCAATAGAACCCTTCACAGCCGCAACCTCATATCGGGAGACTTCCGTTTCCAGCACATAATCCGGCGGCGTCTTGCCGCGGCTCTCGCGGTGGCCTTGGATATGGACATCGCTTTTTTCCCAGCCCTTCCAAGCCTCTTCCGACTCCCATCGGATTTGGACGATGACTTCTTCCTCGCCCCGGCGAACAGCCTTCACAAGGACGCTCATATCAATGAATCCGTCCATTTCCTGTACCGGTCCCGGCTTGCTGAACCGCTCCACGATTTGTCCGGAGAAACCTTCCTTCACTTTGATCCGGCGTTGAATGACGAGCATGCGGCTTGTCCCCTTTCGATCGTCTCCATTCTGCTATCCATCCTCCTTATGATAATTGATAATAATTCTCATTGTCAATGAAAAAGGAATTGCAGCAAAGCTTCGGAACGATTAAAATATTCGGATGAATACTTTGCAGCCGAAATCAACTTTGTCGATTCTATTGCCCCTTGTCGTCGGTATGGCCGCCATTTCCTGCTCTCCCATACTTGTCCGTTATTCCAGTGCTCCCGTATCCGTTCAAGGGCTGTACCGGATGCTTTTCACCTTTTTATTGATGCTGCCTTTCGGCTGGAAACATCGCCATGCCTTCGCGTCGATCACTCTTCGGGACTGGGTGAAGCTGACCGTCGCAGGCTTCTTCCTGGCGCTGCATTTCCTGCTCTGGATGGCTTCCTTGTCCTACACCTCGATCGCAAGCTCTACGATTCTGCTCACTCTTGAGCCCGTATTTGTAGCCATAGGCGCTTACCTCGTCTTCAAGGACAGGCTGCGCCGCTCAGCGGTCATTGGCATGTCGGTATCGATTGCCGGAGCCATCCTGGTGAGCTCAGGCGACTTCGGCCTGTCGCAAAGCGCCTTTTTCGGAGATACGCTGTCCCTTCTCGGGACGGTCGCCGTTGCCGTGAACATGATTCTGGCCAAGCAGCTCATGGCGCGAATCCCATCTTACGTCTACAGCCTGATCGTATTCGGCATCACCGCGCTTTGCTTCGCTGTCTACAATGTGTTCGCAGGCATCCCGATGATGGGGTATGAATCACGGGAATGGGGACTGTTCCTGCTGCTCGCCATCATCCCGACCGTCTTCGGCCATATGATTTTCAACTGGCTGCTGCAATCGATCAAGGCGACGACGATCTCCATGGCCGTACTGGCCGAGCCGATCGGCGCCAGCCTTCTCGGCCTCCTGTTGTTCGGCGAGCTGATCACAGGGTTCCAGCTGATCGGCGGCGTATTCATGATTGCCGGCTTCATCCTCTATCTCAAGTCGGAGGAACGCCCTTCCGCCGCCAAGCAAGGAGATGCTGCTCTGGACACGACGAGCGGCGCCGTTTCCTGAGCCTGCCATGCTGCCAAGCCGAACAGGCCAGCCCCATTCCGGGCTGGCCTTTCTTTTATACGGTTCCGCCCGTCTTCCTGCTTATTCCTTCTCCAGCAGCTCCAGCATATGGAGGAAAGCCTCCTCCTCATCCTTCCCTTTGACGCGCAGCATGACGCGCGTACCGGAGCGGATCGGCAGCAGAAGCATGCCGAGCAGGCTTTTCACGTCCACGATGTTGATGCCGTCCCCATGAGCGAACTCTAGCTTGATGTCCGAACGGAAGCGGGCGGATTCCGAGGATAGCCGGGCAAGATCCTCGCGGGTAAAATCGGCAGCAATCACAAATTCATGAACTCGCATCCTGCATTGACCTTCTTTTCCTCGGGATAAAATCGAATCACCGCATGTGTACGTTATATTCGAAATGAGGAGCCGGGTTCCTGCTTGAAGCGCATTCACCAAAATAATGAATGGCCTTGGCGAGGTCGTAAGCGGACTTGCGTCCCTAATTGCTGCGGCATGTCTTAAATCGCCCGCAGTTGGGTAAAGAATACCTATATACGGGAGGCGATTGTGATGATGATGTCCCCATTCGAGGACAGGATGTATGCCGTGTTGTTCTACATCCTCGCCGCTGCGGTCGTAATCGGCGTCGGCGGGTGGATATATTGGCTGAGCAGGAAAGCGAAAAGGAAAAGCCGCTGACAAGACAAGCGGCAGCTCAAAGCGGGCTCGAAACAAAAGCCGGCCTCTTCAACGCCATTTGACAGGCGTTGAAGAGGCCGGCTTCATTCATTTATCCGGTTCGTTTTTCATGCTCGCCGAGAAAGCCGCGTTATAACATTTGCGGCAGACGGGCTTGTAGTCGTCGTTGCCTCCGATTTGAATCTGATTCCCTTCGTTCACGGGAACTCCGTCCAGGAAGCGGATCACCATCGTCGCCTTGCGGTCGCAATACCAGCAGATCGTCTTGATCTCCTCGATCTTGTCTGCTTGCGCAAGCAGATAATAGCTTCCCTCGAACAGCTGGTTGCGGAAATCGTTTTTGAGCCCGAATGCCATCACCGGCACATTCAGCTCGTCCACGACCCGGGTCAGCTGCAGGATATGCTCCTTCTTCAGAAACTGCGCCTCGTCGATGAGCACGCAGTAGATCGCCTTCGGCGCTCCCGCAGGCTGATGCCGCAGCACCTCCTCGAAGATGTCGGTTTCTTCGCGGACCGGGAGCGCCTTGCGCGTGAAGCCGACGCGGGACCCGACCTGCTCTTCTCCGCTGCGCGTATCCATGGCCGGAGAGAAGATCAGGACCGCTTTTCCCTGCTCCTCGTAATTATGGGCAACCTTGATGATCTCAAAGGACTTGCCGCTGTTCATCGTCCCGTATTTGTAATACAGCTGGGCCAAAACGGCTTCCCCCTCTTCAATCGATCCTTCTGCGCTGCCGGACGGCAGCTTCCTATTCCATCATGTAGGCGAGCAGCAGCGCGCCTGTATGGAGGATCGCATCCGCATGCGTGCGCTCCATCCCGTGGGAGGCATGGACGCCGGGGCCGATCAGCGCCGCCCGGATGTTCGCTCCGCCGCGCAGAGCGGCCGAGGCATCCGAGCCGTAGAACGGATAAATGTCGACCGCATGCGGAAGCTGCTCGCGCCGGGCGAGCTCGATCAGCCTGGAAGTCATGCCGTAGTCGTAAGGACCGGAGGAATCCTTGGCGCAAATGGATACGTCGAGCTCCGTTGCCGACAAATCGTCGCCGAGCGCGCCCATGTCGACCGCAATCATCTCGACGATGTCCGCCGGGATATGGGCGCTTCCGTGGCCGACTTCCTCGTAGGTCGAAATGAGGAAGGTAACGCTGCCTGACGGCTGGAGCCCTTCCCGCTTAAGCGCTTCGAGAATGCCGAACAGCGCTGCGACGCTGGCCTTGTCGTCCAGATGGCGGGACTTGACCCAGCCGTTGTCGAAGATGCGCACGCGCGGATCCCACGAGACGAAGTCGCCCGGCGCGATTCCGAGCGCAAGCGTGTCCTCCTTGCTGAACACCGACTCGTCGAGCCTGACCTCCATCGTCGCCTCTTCGCGCTTCTGGCTGCGGGCATCCGGATACACATGCACGGACGTCGCCGTCGACAGCACGGTGCCCTCGTACACCCGGCCGCTGCGGGTATGCACCTGGCAATACTCCCCTTCGACCGTATGCATCGCATAACCGCCGATCGGCGTCATGCGGAGCATGCCGTTGCCCTTGACGGAGCGGACCATCGCGCCAAGCGTATCGACATGGGCGGACAGCAGCAGCGGAGCCTTGCTTCCCGTTCCCTGAACGGTCAAGATGCCGTTCCCTTTAGGCGTCAATTCCATCTTGTAGCCGAGACGCTCCGCCTCCCGCTGGACCAGCGACATAATATTCATGCAGAAGCCGCTCGGGCTGGGCGTCTCCAGAAGCTTTTGCAAAAAATCAAGAATGTACGCTCGATCGAGCTTATCCTTCAGAACAGCCATTCCGACATTCCCCTCTCCAACTAAGCTTCATCATCCTGAATCCTTCGACATTGTACCATATTTTGCTTGGCCGGACCGCCGTCCAAGGCGGCTGCAGCGCAGCACGGAAAAGTCCCTTCCGGCCAGCCGTCCATGCAGGCTGATCGAAAGGGACATGACGGCCGCGGCTTGTCGGCGCAGCCGGCGGCATGAATCCTGAATCGCTTATTCGGTTACGATTCCCCGGACCAGCACAGGCGCCTTGGCGCTGCCCGCAACGCGAATCGCTTTGTACAGGCGCTCCTTGACCTCTGCGACGTCCTCGCTGGAAGCATGGATCGTAACGAGGGAGTCTCCCGCTTTGACGGCGTCGCCGACTTTTTTGTTCAGCACGAGGCCCACCGACAGATCGATTTCGGATTCCTTCGTCGCGCGGCCGGCTCCGAGAATCATCGCGGCCGTGCCGACGGCGTCAGCCGTAATTTCGGCGACAAATCCGTCCTCCTTGGACGGCAGCTCGATGCGGTACGGCGCCTGCGGCAGAAGCTCCGGATTGTCGGCGACGGCAGGATTTCCGCCTTGGTTGGCGATGAACTCCTTGAACTTGTCAAGCGCCGCGCCGCTCGCGATAAGAGCGCGCAGCTTGTCCTCCGCTTCCTCGAGCGATGCCGCCTTGCCGCCGAGATAGACCATCTGGCGTCCGAGAGCGAGGCACAGGTCCAGCAGATCGGCCGGTCCTTCGCCTCGCAGCGTATCGATCGCTTCCTTCACTTCAAGCGCGTTGCCGATCGCAAGGCCGAGCGGCTGGCTCATGTCGGAGATGACGGCCATCGTCTTGCGGCCGACTTCGTTGCCGATGGCGACCATCGCCTCCGCCAGCTCCCTCGCATCCTTCTCATCCTTCATGAATGCGCCGGCGCCGGTCTTCACGTCGAGGACGATCGCATCGGCTCCGGCCGCGATCTTCTTGCTCATGATGGAGCTCGCGATCAGCGGGATGGAATCGACCGTAGCCGTGACGTCCCTGAGAGCGTACAGCTTCTTGTCGGCCGGCGTCAGATTGCCGCTCTGGCCGATGATGGCGATGCCATGCTCGTTGACGAGACGGGTGAAATCTTCCTTGGTCAGCTCTACATGGAAACCCTCCACCGCCTCGAGCTTGTCGATCGTGCCGCCCGTATGGCCGAGCCCGCGCCCCGACATCTTCGCCACCGGCACGCCGGCAGCGGCAACGAGAGGAGCAAGTACGAGCGTCGTCGTATCGCCGACGCTCCCGTCGAATGCTTGTCGACCTTGATGCCCTCGATATCCGACAGGTCGATGGAATCGCCGGAACGGACCATCGCCATCGTCAGATCCGCCCTCTCGCGTCTGGACATGTCGCGGAAGAAGATCGCCATCGCCCAGGCGCTGATCTGATAATCGGGTATATCCCCGTTCGTATAGCCTTGGATGATGAAGGCGATTTCCTCTTCGCTCAATTCATGTCCGTCGCGCTTTTTCTCGATCAAGTCCACCATTCTCATGAACGAAGACCATCCCTTCAATAGTTAATGTCGTAAATGATATATACGATTAATTCTCATCCCATGCCCCTACAGAGCCTATCCGCCCATTTTTAATGACGCTAATCGATTTGCCGGAATCCGGAAGCTTCTGTCGAAATTTAACGGCATCAATGATGCGGCCCTGCAGCTACTTCGGATCGATCGACACGGCGGTATCGAGAGCGGCTGCCATCATGTCGTTGAAGGTCGATTGGCGCTCTTCTGCCGTCGTTTCCTCTCCGGTAAGCAGATGGTCGCTGACGGTAAGCACGGTCAGCGCCTTGACGCCGTGGCGGGCGGCGATCGTGTACAGCGCCGTCGTCTCCATCTCCACTCCGAGCACGCCATGATCCATCAGGCGCTGAACTGCGGAGGTGTCTTCCTTGTAGAAGACATCGGTGCTGAAGATGTTGCCGACATGGACTTTCATGCCGGCTGCAGATGTCAGCTCATGGGCTTTGCTCAGCAGCTGGAAGTCCGCGATCGGGGCATAGTCGTAGCCGAGGAATTGATGGCGGTTCATGCTGGAGTCGGTGCATGACGCTTGAGCGAGAATGACGTCCCTCACCCGGACATGCTGCTGCATCGCTCCGCAGGTGCCGACCCGGATCAGGTTCTTGACGCCGTAGCTGCGGATCAGCTCCTGGGCGTAGATGCTGATGGACGGCAGCCCCATGCCCGAGCCCTGCACGGAGACGCGCTGTCCTTTGTACATGCCCGTATAGCCCAGCATTCCGCGGACTTCATTGTAAAGCTCCACCTCGGACAAATACGTTTCAGCGATATATTTGGCTCTCAGCGGGTCTCCGGGCAGAAGCACCGTCTCCGCGATCTGGCCTTCCTTGGCTCCGATATGTACGCTCATGCTCATTTCTCCTTTGCATTGTCGGTCTGAAAAACGAAAGCGGGAGAGCTACTGCAGCTCCCCCAGGAAGCTATGGCCGTGCTCGGGAGCCTTCACCTTGAAGTTGTCGGCGATCGTAGCCCCTACGTCAGCAAAAGTCGTCCTGAGCGGCAGAGCGCTGACGCGGCCTTGGAAACGCGGGGAATAGACCAGCAGCGGCACGTATTCGCGCGTATGGTCGGTGCCGATATAGGTCGGATCATTCCCGTGATCCGCCGTAATGACAAGCAGATCGTCCTCGCCAAGCTTCCCGATCACTTCAGGCAGGCGAGCATCGTACTCCTGCAGAGCCTCTCCATACCCCTGCGGGTCGCGCCTGTGCCCGTACAGGGCATCGAAATCGACCAGGTTGAGGAAGCTCATGCCGGTGAAATCCTCGCCGCACACTTCGGCCAGCCTGTCCATCCCTTCCATATTGCTCGCGGTGCGGATAGAGCGGGTTACGCCTTCGCCGTCGAATATATCGGAAATCTTGCCGATTGCGACAACGTCAAGCCCGGCCTCCTGGAGAGTATTCATGACGGTCGGCTGGAACGGCTTGAGGGCATAATCATGCCGTCCGGCCGTTCTCTTGAACGTCCCCGGCTCGCCGATGAACGGGCGGGCGATGATCCGTCCGAGCATATATGGGTCCTCGAGCGTGATTTCGCGGCAGAATTCGCAGATGTCGTACAGCTCCTTCAGCGGCACGATCTCCTCGTGCGCAGCGATCTGCAGCACCGAGTCAGCCGATGTATACACGATCAACGCTCCGGTGCGCATATGCTCCTCGCCCAGTTCGTCGATGATTTCCGTTCCGCTGGCCGGCTTGTTGCCGATGACCTTGCGGCCGGTATGCTCCTCGATCCGCTGGATCAGCTCCTGCGGGAATCCATGCTCGAATACGCGGAAAGGCGTATCGATGCGCAGCCCCATCATCTCCCAGTGGCCCGTCATCGTGTCCTTGCCGCTGGAGGCTTCCTGCATGAGGCCGTAATAGGCCTGCGGAGCCGTCGCCGGCTCGACTCCGAGAATCGGAGCGATGTTGGACAACCCCAGCTTCTCCATGTTGGGCATCGAGAGCCCGCCCATATGATCGGCTATATGTCCCAAAGTGTTGACGCCATGATCTCCGAAATCGGCTGAATCCGGAGCTTCTCCGATGCCGACGGAGTCCATGACGATGACATGAATGCGTTTGAATGGCTGCATTTGGGCCCTTCCTTTCTGAATTCCATAAGTAAGCGGACGATCGAACCGGATGCTGTTGGGCCGGTAGAATGGCCGGCAGACGCCGCGTCTCGGGAGCCGCTTCTTCCATCATAGCCCGAGGCAGGCTTCGCGGCAAATGCCGGCGCGAAGCCGCTGCGCGCGCAAAATCAAAAGCCGGAAAAACCTTCCGGTTCTTCCGGCTTCATGGAAGCCTTGCTTCGGATCGAGCTCCTCAGTAAGCAGCGGTGGATTGGCCGCCCTGCATGATCTTGACGCCGGAGCTTGCTCCGATTCGGGTCGCGCCTGCGGACACCATCCGCTGCATGTCCTCGAGGCTGCGGACGCCGCCCGATGCCTTGACGCCCAGGTCCGGACCGACCGTGCGGCGCATCAGCGCCACGTCCTCCGGAGTGGCGCCGCCCGTAGAGAAGCCTGTAGACGTCTTCACGAAGTCGGCTCCGGCGCGCACGGCAGCCTCGCAGGCGCGGACTTTCTCCTCATCCGTCAGCAGGCAGGTCTCGATAATGACCTTGACAACAGCTTTGCCCGCAGCCGCCTCGACGACAGCGCGGATGTCGGCCTCGACAAGCGCGTCGTCTCCGCCTTTGAGAGCGCCGACATTGACGACCATGTCGATTTCTCCGGCGCCGTTGGCGATTGCGTCCGTCGTTTCAAAAGCCTTCGCCTCTTTTGTCGACGCCCCGAGCGGGAAGCCGATCACCGTGCATACCTTCACGTCCGTTCCGCCAAGCTGCGCCGCCGCAAGCTCTACCCATGCCGGGTTCACGCAGACCGAAGCGAAGCCGTATTGCTTCGCCTCCTCCGTCAGCTTGAGGATCTCTTCCTTGACCGCGTCCGCGCGAAGCAGCGTGTGGTCGATCATGCCTGCCAATTGCTTATGCTCCATGTGCTCATCATCCCCTAATTATGCATGCTGCCTTCATCATATCACCGCTCTGAACAATTGTAAAACGGTAGATAAGCATTTGTTCAACCGGTTTCCTATCCCTAGAATGCCATAAAAAGCCTGCCGATTATTCGGCAGGCTTCTCGGTTTTTCCATCTTCTCTCATTACGAATTTCGGATTGCACGCCCCGGTCTGGCCGATGCAGCTTGCAAGCTGCGGCAGCCTGCACATTTCTCCTATCGATTCGATCGTCCCCAGCCGCCTATAACTCCGCCGCATGAATCTGAAGGATGACCAGATTGGCGACGTATTTGCGGGCATCGGCCGATTGCAGCCGGATGAGGCAAGGGGCAGAAGCATGCCGGCCGGAACCGGCGACCGGAGCGGAGAAGCGGACGACAGTTCCGTCCAAATCCTCGCGGACGTCCAGGATGCTCCGCTCTTCCTCCAGCAGCCGGTCCAGCAGCCGCTTCTCTTCCCATGCGGATTCGCAGGCGCTCATCCCCCCCTCCCCCCCGCAGAAGCTTCCGGTACGGATATCGGCGTCCTTGCACCGAATCTGGCTCTCGGCACGTACCGTCCGCGGCCGGCTTGACCGACGAACTCGCCGTCGCGAACGACGAACTGTCCGCGCAGAAGCACCGATACCGGCTTCCCCGTCGCCTCCATCCCTTCAAAGGCGCTGTAATCGACTTTAAGATGATGGGAATCCGCCGATAAAATCCGTTTGGCGGACGGGTCGAACAGGACGAGATCGGCATCGCTCCCTACCGCTATCGTGCCTTTGCGCGGAAACAGCCCGAACAGCTTGGCGCTTGCCGTCGATACGAGGTCGACGAACTGATGGATCGTGATTCTCCCCTTCTCCACGCCCTCGGAATAGAGAAGAGTGAACCGGTCCTCGATCGTAGGGCCGCCGTTCGGTATTTTGGAGAAATCGCCGCGTCCCAGCTCCTTTTGTCCTTTGAAATGAAAGGAGCATTGATCCGACCCGACCGTCTGCAGCGTTCCGCTGGACAAGGCGTCCCACAAAACCTGCTGATGCTCCCGTTCCCGCAGCGGCGGAGACCAGACGTATTTGGCTCCTTCGAAATCCGGCTTTTCCAGGCTGGAGATGTCCAGAGTCAAATACTGGGGGCAGGTCTCGCCGTATACCGCCAGTCCCCTCGCCCTGGCCTCCCCGATGCGCTGAACCGCCTGCGCGCAGGTGACGTGGACGACATAGAGGGAGCTCCCGCAAGCCCCGCCAGCTCCGCGGCCCGCCCGGTCGCCTCTCCTTCCAGCTCGGGAGGACGGGTAAGGGCATGATGGATCGGATCGGTGTCGCCCCGCGCCAGCGCCTGCTCGACGAGAAAGTCGATGACGTCCCCGTTCTCGGCATGGACCATGACGAGCGCTCCTTCCTCCCTGGCAAGCTGCAGCGTCCGGAACATCGTTCCGTCATCCACCTGAAAGACGTCCTTGTAGGCCATGAACACCTTGAGAGAGGTAATGCCTTCCCTCCCGATAATTTCCGGCAGCTCCCTCAGCGCCTGCTCTCCGGCATCCGCCACCATGAGATGGAATCCGTAATCGACGGCCGCTTTGCCGGCCGCTTTGGCATGCCAGGTCCGCACCGCCTCGGACAGCGGTTCGCCCCGTTTGGTCAGGCAAAAATCGAGCACCGTCGTCGTGCCTCCGAATGCGGCCGCAATCGTGCCGCTCTCGAAGTCGTCCGCGGTGACGGTGCCGCCGAACGGCATGTCCAGATGGGTGTGGGGATCGATTCCACCCGGAAATACATACAAGCCTGCCGCATCGATGATTTCGGCTCCGGCAGCATCGAGGCGGCTGCCGATCGCCGCCACGATGCCGTTCTCGATCCGAATATCGGCTTGGTACATATCGCTTGCCGTCACAATCGTCCCGCCGACAATCACTTTCGTTGAGCTCATCGTCATACCGCCTCCATCTCGGCCGAATCGGCATTCAGCTTCTCCAGCGCCCGCTGGCGTTCATTCCACGTAAGGGGCGCGGCTCCCGGCAGCTCCACCATCTCGATCGCGCCGTCGGCCGGGCAGACGATCGAGCAGAGGTTGCAGCCGACGCAATCCTCTTCCCTCACCTGCAGGAACGGCTTGCCGCCGCTTCCTGTCAGCATGTCGATGCATTGATGCGAAGCGTCCTCGCAGGCGATATGGCATTTGTTGCAGTTGATGCAGGCCGCCGTATCGATCCGCGCGACGACTCTGTAGTTGAGATCCAGATCGCCCCAGTCTCCGTAGCGGCCGACGCTGCGGCCGGTCAGCTCGCTCGCCGCTGCCAGCCCCTTGTCGTCCAGATACCGGTTCAGGCCGTCGATCATGTCCCCGACGATCCGAAAGCCGTGGTGCATCGCCGCCGTGCATACCTGCACGCCCGAAGCGCCCATCAGCATGAACTCGACCGCATCCTGCCAGGAGGAGATCCCCCCGATGCCGGAGATCGGCACGCCTATCTCGGAATCCCGGGCGCATTCCGCCACCATGTTCAAGGCGATCGGCTTCACGGCCGGACCGCAGTAGCCTCCATGCGCTCCCAGGCCGCCGACATGGGGAACGGTGTTCCACGTATCGAGGTCGACTCCGGCCAAGCTGTTGATCGTGTTGATCAGGCTGACCGCGTCCGCGCCGCCAAGTACCGCATGGCGGGCCGTTATCCTGACGTCCGTAATGTTAGGGGTCAGCTTCACGATCACCGGCGTCGAGGCGGCTTCCTTGGCCCACAGCGTCTGCATCTCGACGAGATCCGGCTGCTGCCCCGATGCCGCGCCCATGCCGCGCTCCGCCATTCCGTGCGGACAGCCGAAGTTGAGCTCCAGTCCATCCACTCCCGCATCCTCGACGCGCTTCACGATCTCATGCCACTTCTCCCGCTTCGGCTCGACCATCAGCGAGGCGACCACAGCGTGCTTCGGATAAAGCCTTTTCGTTTCCCTGATTTCCCGCAGATTCACTTCCAGCGGCCTGTCGGAAATCAGCTCGATATTGTTGAAGCCGGCCACGCGCCTCCCGCCGTAGTGGACGGCCGCGAAGCGGGAGGACGTATTGATGATCGGCTCGCCGAGCGTTTTCCAGACCGCTCCTCCCCAGCCGGCTTCAAACGCTCTCTGCACCTGATACCCTGTATTGGTAGGCGGAGCGGACGCCAGCCAGAACGGGTTCGGCGATGTGATTCCCGCCATGGAAATCGATAAATCGGCCATGCCTTCGCCTCCTGTCGGTGGACCTGGGACGGTCCCTAGTCATCTGCCGGCCTTGCTGTCTTCTGGCAGCCTCGCTGTCTTCTGGCAGCCTCGCAGTCTTCTGACGGCGCTGCTGTCATCCGGCCGCAGCTTCCGTCCCCCCCGCCAGAGCGGAGGCGATCGCCGCGGCGGCCCGCTTGCCCTGCTCCGCCGCCGAGACGACGGTCGCTTCCCCGGATCCGGAGCCGTGGATCATATCCCCTGCCGCATAGACCCGCGGATGAGAAGTTCTCCCGGTGAGGGGGTCGACCTCCGGAATTCCGCGTTCATGGCGAAGGCCGAACTGCTCCGAAAGGGAGATCAGCCTTTGCTGTCCCGTAGCCAAAATGACCGCATCCGCTGCCATGCGGAACTCCGAGGAAGGAAGCGGAACCGGAATTTTCCGGCCGTCCCGTCCCCGCTCCCCGGTCAGCTCCAGCCGCACGCAATCCAGTCCGGCGACTCCTCCCGAACCGTCGCCGGCAATGCCGACCGGTAGGGTGAGCCAGCGGAATTCCACTCCCTCCCGCTTGGCGAACTCGTATTCGAACGGATAAGCCGTCATCTCCGTTTGCGTCCGCCGATAGACGATGCGGACGGAAGCCGCGCCGAGCCTCAGCGCGCTCGTCGCCGCATCGACGGCCGTATTGCCGGCTCCGATGACGGCGACCCGCGCTCCTTCCAGCCTCGAGGGGATGCGGCCCGATTTCGTCGTCTCGATGAGGCGGATCGCGTCGTAGACGCCATCCAGCTCCTCTCCCGGCAGTCCGAGCGGAGGCACATATCCCATGCCTGCCGCAAGCAGAACCGCGTCGTACCCGCCCAGCAGCTCTTGCGCGCTCACCGAGCCGCCGATGCGGACGCCGGTGCGGATCTCGACGCCAAGCCCCTCGATCTGGGAAATTTCCCAGCGGGGCACATGAGGCGGGAGGCGGAAGGAGACGATTCCGGAATGCCCGAGCCCTCCCGCCTCGGCCTTGGCTTCATAGACGACAACCTTGAAGCCGCCTCTCGCGAGCTCGCGGGCGGCCGACAGTCCCGCCGGGCCGCTGCCGACGACAGCGACGCTGCGTCCATTGGGCTCGCCGGCCTGGAACAGCTGGCGTCCGCTCGCGGCGGCATCGTCCGTAGCATAGCGCTGCAGCCTGCCGATCATGATCGGCGCGGACGGGCCGCCGAGCACGCAGGCCCCTTCGCAGAGCAGCTCCGTCGGACAGACGCGCGCGCAGCTCGCTCCCAAGGGATTGGCGTCCAGGATTGTATAAGCGGCACCGGCCGTATTGCCCGTTGCGATGCGCTTGATGAAGGCAGGCACGTCGATGCCGGTCGGACAGGCCCGGATGCAGGGCGCATCATAGCAGTACAGGCAGCGGTTGGATTCTTCCATAGCGGCGGCGCGGCTTAGCGGCAGCGTCAGCTCGGCGAATGGGCCGCCCGCCTCCTCAAAGCTTCTCAGCTTGTCGATTCCCATCGCGCCGTCCTCCTTCCCCGTACGGCGGCCGGGCCGCCAGGCGCATGAGCGTCCGGGCCAGCAGCTCCGTGCCTGCCGCGATATCCTCCGGGCTCGAATATTCAAGCGGATTATGGCTGATTCCATCGCGCGAGCGGATGAAGATCATGGCGTACGGGCACACATGGGACATCGCAAGCGCATCGTGGAACGGACCGCTCATCAGCTCCGGCAGCGGCAGGCCCGCTTCGGCCGCCGCTTCCCTGACGGCAGCCATCAAGTCCGGATCGCAATAGCGGGGCTCGCTGTCCGTATCGACGACAAGGTCCCATTCCAAGCCGTTGTCGGCCGCCTTGTCCGCGATGAGAAGGCGGAGCCGACGCTCCAGCCTGCCGCGCCTCGACATGTCCATATCCCTCAGGTCGACCGTGAACCGGACCCTCTCCGGAATGACGTTGCGGGAATTCGGATAGACATGTAGCGAGCCGACCGTGCCCACGGCCGGCGAGCCCTCCTCGCCGCGAAGAAGGTCCTGCAGCCCGGCAATGACCGCCGCCGCTCCCGCCAGCGCGTCCCGGCGCATCGCCATCGGCACGGAGCCTGCGTGGCCGGCGAATCCCCGCAGCTCGACGGTCCACCAGAGCGGACCCGAGATGCCGGTGACGAGTCCGCATGATGCGTTCAGGGACTCCAGCACGGGTCCCTGCTCGATGTGCAGCTCCAGATAGGCCTTGACGGCGCCCGGAGAGCAGGCATCTTCCGCGAAGCGGCCTGGGTCCCCGCCGAATGTCAGCAGCGCCTCGCGCCTCGTGACGCCTTGAGCGTCCGTTCGGTCAAGTTCCCCCTCCTCCAGCCTGCCGGCAAGTCCTCTCGATCCGAACAAGCCCTTGTCGAACCTGCAGCCTTCCTCGTCGGAAAAGACGGCCACCTCGACGGGGCCTTGAGGCGGCTCTCCCGAATCGCGCAGGAGCTGCACCGCTTCGATCGCGCCGACCACCCCTGCGACGCCGTCATAAAGACCCGCATTCGGCTGCGTATCGATATGCGATCCCAGCATGAGGACAGGGCCGTCTTCCTTGCCTTCCATCCTCCCGATCAAGTTTCCGAAGGCGTCGACCCGAGCTTTCATCCCCGCCTCCTCCATCCAGCTCCGTACGGTTTCCCGCGCCTGCGCATCAAGAGCGCTCATGGCCGGCCGGCTGGCCGAGGTGGCGCCTATCGCTCCGATCCGCCCCAGACTGGCAATTCTCGAACGCAGTCGTTCAATCGATACGGCTGCTCCGGCTTCCTTCATTGGGCTTCCTCCCTCGAAGCGTAATGTAAGGTTACATATCGTATCATACTCAATTTTCCGAATTTTTTGAATATTTATTTTCCAATTCCCTCTTTTGATGTAAGATAATCTTACTTCTTCTCCTTTCCTCTTTCGATCATCCGTGCCTGCATGTCCGTTTCCCCTACAGAGACAGCTACAGAAATCGGAAGCTAATAATCGAACCAGCAATAAGGAGGATGCTTATGCCGGTCCAACGCCCTCTTACCGTCCGCGATACGCTTCTCAGTCCCCACTTTGCCCAAGCCTTGGTGGCAGCCGGCTCCAGCGGCCTGGATCGGGAGATCCGCTGGGTCCACATTCTGGAAATATCCGAAGCCGATGAGCTTCTGCACGGCGGAGAAATGATTCTGACGACCGGGGTCGGATTTCGGGGAGAGGCGGCCGAACGCCGCCGCTTCCTGGCTACGCTGATCCGCCGCGGAGCCGCGTGCCTGTGCATCGAGCTTGGCCCCTATATGGCATGCCTTCCCGAGGAATGGATTGTGCAAGCTGAAGAAGCCGGCTTCCCGCTCATCGTTTTTTCCGGCAAAGTGCGCTACGTCGATATCACTCATGATTTTCACCGCCTCATCCTCGGGCTTCAGAGCGGCAGCCGCAGGCAGCTGCCGCATGCCCGGGAGCGTCCGGACAAGGAGAGAATCGGCTGGCTGCTGCAAGCCAAAGAGTACGGACCCGGTAACGAGGCTTGGCGGAGCGATCCGCTGCTGCAGCCTTTCGAGCGGCTGCCGTGCCGCACGGTGCTGCTCGAGCTCGGAGCGGGCACCGGCCGCCGCCGCGATACGGCCGCTCTCCTCCCCGGAGCTGCCGGCTGCATCACCGAGGCCGCTTATCTGCTGAAGCGCGAGCTGGAACGGACCGGCTCGCCTTGTCTTGCGGACGGCGACGGCGCGCGCATCACCCTCGTCATCGCCGATGCCTCGGCTGCCGAGACATGCCGCCGCCTTCTCGAAAACGCGCTGCTGCGGCTGGCCGAATGGCAGCCGCGGGCTGCGGGGGCAGGCGAAGCCCTGGCCGGCC
>NZ_CBRA020000007.1:0-29157 GCF_000469945.2 Paenibacillus sp. P22
CTTGTATTCTTCAACGATAAACGATTCAAACACCTTGAGTTCGTCATCGGCTACCGATTTTGAATAGGTTCTTGCTAGGCTTTCGGTTTTATCAGCTTTTTCGGTAGGACTCAAAGCAGCCCCAGCAATTTCCTTGATTTCAGCTTCCCATTCAACGTCTGCAGCTTTTCCCGTCGTTGTAACAGTTTTTGGAGTTGATGTGGCTTCCGATTTCTCAGATAAAGCGGTCTTACCGTTTTCAACAGTTCCACATCCTGATAAAACTAAACCAATGGCTGCAATTAATAAAAGCATCTTTTTCATTAGGGACCCCCGATTTATATTTCTTCTATTTCATTATCGGCAATACAAGCCCCACAGTTTAAACAAACCGGCAAGTATAATAGCGTTACTTTTAACGGTCTTTTCGTTAAATGGCGGGTTGTGCGGCAACGAATTAGCTTTTACCATAATCTGAGTTCATTAATCATTAATCTTTGTTTCTGAAGCTGAAAATGAAGAAAAAGCAATAGAATTTGAGAAAGACGCGTAAGCGCCTTTTTTTATGTAGGGTTGGTCAAAATCTAGAATATTAAATAGAAAAGGACATTTCAGATTTGGCATCTTTCGATCATTATAAATATTCCGAGCCCAGATAAAAATTTAACCAACGCTAAAGATATTGATGAGTATGAGAAGGAATTTTTTTTCGATTTTTTCGCCTAAGAGATGAAGCTCATGCCAGGAGCAAAGCCCAAAGACACCTTCAAGAGGTTGTTGAAGGTGTCTTTGGGCGCGAAATTCCCGCCGTAACGGCCAAGCTGGAAGCGGCCGTTACGGGAACAAGGTCCGCATCAGCCGCGATGCCAGCATGCGGAGCCTGGCTCTAGCCGCTCACCGAGCGGGTTGAAGCCGCGAGCTCAATCTGCTTCTGGTGATGGCGGTCATGGTCGACGAATTCTCCCATAACGTAGAGCAGAGAGTAAGGGCTGCCCGTATGCGGGCAGTGGGAGGCTCCGTTGACGGATACGGCCCGGAGCAGATCTGCTTCTCCGATAGAGCGCAGCAGGGCGCACAGCTCCATGCGCGTATCGGCGAATTCCGCGAGCAGCCGCTCCTGCTTCACCCCGGATTCGGCATACTCGTAGGCCGACAAGTTGAAGGCGTTGAACTCGGGGAAAAGGATATCCTCTCCCTTTAAGACCGAGGGTATGGTATAGATGATCAGATAACGGTCCCAATTGAGCAAATGAGAGACGATTCCTGCGATCGTGGCCTTGCCCTCCGCAATCGGGCGATTCCAAGCGTGCCTGGCGACGTCAAGGCTCCGTGCCCATTTCGAGGCCGATTCGAATTCATCCAGAACAGTTGAAATGTCATTCATGAAACAAAACTCCTTTAACCCGCAAACTATATGTATGCATTCATCTTACCACAGGAACATACGTTTGTATAATTCCGAAGCAGCTTGAACGAAAAAATCCCCCGTACGGAACTGCCGTGTGCCGGGGAGAATATCAGAAGACGGTGCGGTCTGCGGGAATGGCCAAGAATCTCGCCGGGCAGACCCTGCTATAGGATGACAGCGGCGTCCACCAGAGAGTCTACAGCTCCCGCCCGCCATTGTCAACATTATTCCGATCTATTTTGTCGGATTATTGTTCCCTTCCTTTCCTTTCCTTTCCCTTCCCTTCCTTTCCTTTCCTTTCCTTTCCTTTCCTTTCCTTTCCTTTTCCGATGCATGAGAGGCTCCTTCCCCCGCCGCAGCGGCGGATTGCCGGCGGAATCCGGTCCGATTGGCCAGGAAAATGCCGGCCAGAATACAGACGCCTCCCGCATACAAAGCCGGCTGGACGGTTTCCCCCAGAATGAAGTGTCCGGACAGAACGCCGAAGAGCGGCGCAAGGAACAGGAACGAGCTCGTCTTGCCGGGATCGGGACTGCGGCTCAGCACATAGTACCAGGAGGCGAACTGGACGATCGATCCCATGACGGCCAAATACAGCAGCGCGCCCAGCGAGGATGGATTGAGGTCCAGAGAGACCGGCTCGGCCAGGAAGCTCAGCGCGAGCAGCATCACGCCGCCAAACAGCATTTGTCCCGCCGTCAGGATCCAGCTGTTGAACAGAGCTCCCCATGCCTTGGCCATAAGCGTGGCGGCCGCCCAGAACAACGCCGCTCCGAGGCCCAGCCAGGTCCCTTCGGCCGCATGCATGCGGAAGCCTCCCAGAGAGATGAACACGCCTGCGGCTCCGATCAGCACCCCGAGCCACTGGGCGAGCCGATAGCGCATTCCGAGAAAGGACGAGCCGAGGACGATGACAAGCAGCGGGTTGACGAAGGTCAGAATCGACGTCTCCCCCGATGGAATCGTCCGCATGCTGAGGAAGATGCAGCCCATGACCCCCGTCGTCTGGAACAGTCCGATCGCCGCGAGCTTGGCCCAATCGGACAGCCTGCCGGGCAGCGGCTTCCGCCATAAGAACGGCGCCATCAGCAGGCCGGCGAGCGTAAAGCGCAATCCCGCCAGCAGCAGCGGCGACGCGTGGGCGAGTCCGATTTTGCCGACCGAGAACGAGGATCCCATGAGGAAGGTGGCGAGAAGGACTAGCGCCCCGTACAGATAACGATTCATGCCGGCTGCTCCTTTATGTTTCGGATGCAATCATGGTAGCATGGGGTTGATTCGTCCGCCGTCGAACGATGCATGCAAAGGAGAGAGGAACATGGACAGCACCCGGCTTCCCGACATGATTGTAATTGCCGCTCTGATCGGAGACGCCTCCCGCATGGCGATGCTGATGAGCCTGATGGGAGGAAAATCGCTGCCTGCCGGAGAACTGGCCCAGGCGGCGCGGGTATCGAAAGCGACGGCCAGCGCGCATCTAGCCAAGCTCGTGGAGGGCGGTCTGCTCCGTCAGGAAGCCTCCGGACGCCATCGCTATTACCGGCTGGCCGGTCCGGAGGTCGGCCAAGCGCTGGAGGCCATGCTCGTCATCGCGCCGGCCAAGGCCGTGAAGTCGCTGCGCGAGTCGGACGAGCAGAGGCATATGCGCCATGCCCGCACCTGCTACGACCATCTCGCCGGCAAGGTCGGGGTCGCGCTGACGGACCGTCTGCTTGCCCTGGGTTTCCTGAATGATTCCGGTCCTGATTACGCGCTTGCCGAGTCGGGCCGGCAGAAGCTGCTCATGCTTGGAGTCCGGGTCGATCCTCCGGCAGGCCAGCGCCGGCATTATGCCCGGAAATGCCTGGATTGGAGCGAGCGGCGCCATCACTTGGCGGGAAGCCTCGGCGCCGCCATCGCCTCGAGGCTGCTGGAGCTGCAATGGCTGGAGCGGATACCGGGAGGCCGCGCGGTACGTGTGACCGAGGCAGGCAGAAGAGGCCTGGCGGATACGTTCGGGTTGGAAGGGCTTGCGTAGGAGCATGGCGGCAATCCCCCTATAAAAAAGACGGCGCCGTCCGCGGCGCCGTCTTTCTTTTTTCGGTTCCACTCACGACCCGGCCATCACGGCTATCGCACCTGCGGCGCGGGCACGCACATGCTTCAGCAACGAAAGACGGTACCGGGTCCAGAGAATTCGCAGCACGCCATACATTGCGGCGGAAACGACGATGCTGTTGAGCACGGAGCCGATCAGGAAATCAACGCCGATGCCGCTCAGCGCGCCAAGGCTGTCGGCCGTCTCCTCGTAGCTGATGTCCGCGGCCGGCTCGGAGAGAAGCTCGGCCAATTCCGGCTCGGCCGGTCGGGCGAACAGCTCCCTAGACAGCTGTCCCGTAAGGTAGTTGGCATAGAAGAGAATCGGCCACAGGAAGGTCCCGACGGAAGCCGCAAGCATTCCGGAGACGGCATTGCCGCGGAACAGGCGGATCAGACCGAGCGACAGCGCGAGACCGATTCCGAAGGTTGGGTACCAGCAGGGCAGCAATCCCAGAACGGCGCCAAGCGAGATCCGGTGGGATCCCTGCCGCTGCCGAAGCAGGCGAATGCCGTGATAGGCTAAATTTCGTTTCCAGCGACGGAGCCGCATCCAAATCCCTCCTATGTATCCGCATATTGAATTAGAGGACAGCAAGCGGTCAGCTCCTGAGTACCTCCCGGAAATAAAGGCGAAGAACGGCAGGAGCATGATCCTGCCCCAGCTCCTCCCACTCCGACAATCCCATGCCGGAAGCCGCAGCCGACCATCCGTAGGCATCGGCCAACAAGGCCAATTTATCCTCGGCGAAAACCTCTTCCTTCTCCCAAATCCCAGCCAGCAGCAGCTCGTCCGGCCCCTCCTTCAGGAGCGGAAGCCACTTGGACAGCTCTCCTTTGCTGTCGCAGCTTTCATTCATCATCTCGTTGTAGAGCTCCGGATCATTGATGTATATATCCGATGCTCGGCCCTGCTCGAAGAGCCTCATCCGAAGCAGATCGCTGTCCAGTACGGTATTGCTCACGGCGTATGTGCCGGCGCGAAGCGACAGCTCCCCCGTGATGCCGTCCAGCTCGTCCCAATCGCCGGCAGCGTTGCCCTCGTCGTAGATGGTCAGCCACTTGCCGTTCCGATCCCAGGCCACATGGATCGCCCGGTCGGCAGGCGCCCCGCTCCGTTCATAACTCCGTCCGTCCATGATGGCGTCCAACGCTTCCTCGAGCTCGGCCAACGTCATGGTACGGGGGATTTCAAGCTTGATATTGCAAAAAAAAAGACCCCATTCCCTCATTCCTCTCTGAATCGTTCAGGTCGCGCCTTGTTACCGATGCTGAACATAGACATTCGCCTTGCTCAGTCCCCGGATGATTCCGACTTCCTCCTCGGTCAGCTCCGGCACCTCAGCAGCGGCGATATTCTGCAGCAGCTGCTCCCGCGAGCTCGCTCCCGGAATGGCGGCGGCGACGGCCGGATGGCTCAGCGAGTAGCGGATCGCCAGCTGGGTCATGCTCCGCTGCGGAGCCGCCAGCCGTTCCAATCCGCTCCGCAGCTCGCCAAGCTCGTCCAGGCTGTAATCCGCCAGGCCCTTGGCCGGCCGGCGGCCTGCAGCAAGCGCTCCGCTCGCGAGCGGACCGCGGGCGATGACGGAGATGCCCCGATCCTGCAGAAGGGGCAGAACCTCTTCCTCGGCACGGCGGTCGACGATGCTGTAAGGATTCATCACGCTGGCCATCGAGGAGCGTGCGGCATATTCCCGGATGACGTTCGGCCGGATCGAGGAAATGCCGTATTCCCGGATGACTCCCTCTTGCTTCAGCTGCTCGAACGCTTCGATCGTCTCATCGATCGGGTCTTCGATCGTCCCTCCATGCAGCTGGTACAGATCGATATAATCCGTGCCAAGCCTGCGCAGGCTCTCCTTCACAGCGGACAGGATATAGGCTTTGGACGGATCCCATGTCCAGCCCTCCTGCCCGGGGTAACGCCGGTTGCCGACCTTCGTGGCGAGGATGACGCGGTCTCTGCGTCCTTTGATCGCCCGGCCGACCAGCTCCTCATTGCGCCCGGCATCGTACAGATCCGACGTGTCCAGCAGGCTGACGCCGAGCTCCAGCGCCTCATGGACGAGACAGACCGCCCTGCCCTCCTCCGTGCCTAGCGACATGCAGCCGAGGCCGATCTCGCCGACGAGCAGACCGGATGAACCGATTCGGTTTTTCTTCATGTCCGTTTCCTCTCCCTTCAGACGCCTCTCTAGGCCTCCAGCATACCATTTGAACTCAAGCGCCGCACGCCGCCGTTTCCTCTACGTTCAAGACGAGCGGCAGCTCCGTCCGGCTCTCTTCCCATCCGCCCTGTTACGCCGGCATGGACGGTTTTCCTGGCGCTGCCGGAATGTTCCGGCTAGGCTCCGCTAGCGCAAAAGCAGTTTTCTTGATTCCTTTGAAAAGGCGTGACGCGCTCCTCAATCCCGATTAATTGACTCTGATTTATTCAAGTATCCAGCGAAAGGGTCGGCTTTGTCAATTTGATTGTCGACCTGCAGTCAAAGGATGAAGCTTATTCGATAGGCCCATGCGAACGGAATTGGCTGCCCGTCGGCAAGAGCGGAAAAATGGAAAATGAGGGCTGCGGGCGGAACCGGACATAGGCAAGAGCCCTTGAATACGATTCAAGGGCTCTTCCTGGATAAGGATGAAGCCTGGAGCCGGAAAGAGAGCTGGCCTAAAGCTGGCCGCCGCCTGTTCCATTCAGGCTATTTCCCCGTAAATACGGCCATTCCGTTGTCGCCGCTGTAAGGCGCGCCTCCGGGAACCGTGATGAAGCAAATGATCAGCCTGTAGGACTGGCCTGCCGGAATGGCCTGGCTGAAGGTCAGGACGAAGCTTTTGTTCTGGCCGTCGACCGGATTGATCGAAACCTGGCTTGCAGTCAGGGCATTATCCGGCATTACTTTGTCATCCTTGCCGAGTGTAGCGATGCCGCTCGGCGCTGCGTCCGTCGTGCTCTGAACCCAGTAGTTGGACGGCTGCATGGCTTTGACGACATCCACGCTGCGGTCGTAGGTGATCCGAATCTGATTGGCCGACACTTGGGACAGCGATTGCAGCATCGGGATGGGGTCCTTGGCAGCGTGGGCGCTGCCCTGGGCTGGAACGGCGAACAAGACAACGGCGATGAACGCCATCAACTTCAAAAAAGTGATTTTCATGGGAAGTCCTCCTTTCTTTGAGCGAAGCTAACCAAATGATTTCCATCGCCGGCCCGACTTATTCTTCGCGGATCGTCTGCCTAAGCCGATTCATGAAAAAAAAGACCCTGCTCGAGAGCAGAGGCCTTCAACGATCAAGGAATGGAGGAGCAGCTGCTTGCCGGATCAACCCTGGGTTTCGCTATAGGTTAAAGACGGCTTGACAATCGGCGCTCCCCAATACGAATTAAGCCGCAATAATGCCTTTGGACTGCAGCTCGTTTTGAGAGTGCTGATCGGCAGGGTGGTACCCTTTCTCCAGAAGCTCTTTAATATACATTTTGTTGTAGATGAAGGAAAAGATGATTCCCGGTACCCAAGCGCCAAATCCTAATGTAAAAATGCCGACCGCAACCGATGCGACGAACATGATGACAGCCCACTTCAAATCGCCTCTGAAAAGAGCCGGGAAAAAGCCAAAGAAAAAGGTCGTCCAGCTAAATCCGACTTTTGCATCCTTAATCCCGCCTGCTGCATTTTTCAAACGAATGCGCATAGTAATACCCCCACTGTTTTATTCTTCCAAATATGAATTTAGTATAGGACTAAGGTAGTAATTTGTCGATATATATTTCCAAATTAGATAAATTCCTTGTTATTAATCGAAAATATTTATATTAATATATTGATATAATAAAAATTAATAGGTATATACGCCTACTCATAAAGATAGAGAGTCTGCTCTGCTTCGCAACCCACCTGCAGGCATAAAAAAAAAGCCGGAACCATTCCGGCCGGCTGCTGCTGAATAAGCTGAACATGCCTCTACTTCGAGCGGTACAGCAAATAAAGAAAATACGGGGCGCCGGCTGCCGCCACGATGATTCCGGTCGGAATCTCCGCAGGCTGCAGAATCACCTTGGCGATTGTGTCGGCAGCCATGACGAGCAGCGCTCCGGACAGAGCCGTGACCGGGAGCAGCGCCTGATAGCGCTGCCCGACAAGACGGCGGGCCAGATGCGGGGCGATGAGGCCGACAAATCCGATGCTGCCGCTGACGGCCACGCAGGATCCGGCCAGCCCGACCGCGGCGGCCAGGAGCAGAACCTGCTCCCGGCTCACGAACGCGCCGAGCCCGGTAGCCATCGGAGTGCCCAGGTTGAGCACATTGAGCGTCCGGGACTTGAACAAGACATAGGGCAGGAGGATCGCGATGAACGGCAGCAGCGCCAGCACGTAGCTCCAGTCCTTGCCCCAGATGCTGCCGGCCATCCAAGTCGCAACGAACTGGTACTGCTCCGGGTTGATACGCAGGGAGACGACGATCGTCACCGCGGCGAAGCCGGAGTTGACGGCGACGCCGTTCAGGATGAGCCGGTTCGAGGACATCCCCTTATGCCTCCGGTACGACAGCAGGAAGACGAGCGCGGCGGCGGCTCCTCCTCCCGCCCAGGCCAGCAGAGGCAGCAGGTAGGCCGGAGTTGCAGCCGGCGCCGGGTAGTAAGCGATGAACAGCAGCACGATCAGCCCCGCCCCCCGAATTGATGCCGATGATTCCGGGATCCGCGAGCGCGTTGCGCGAGAGCGCCTGCAGCACGGCGCCGGATACCGCCAGGCCGGCTCCGATCAGCAAGGAGATGACGATCCGCGGCAGGCGGAAGTCGAACAGAATAAGCTGCTGACGCTCCGTCCCGCCTCCGGCCAGCGTCCGCAGCACATCGATCGGAGAGAGCCGGATCACCCCGGTGTTCATGCTGACGACAAAAACAACGGCGATCGCCGCGCTCAGGATGGCGGCGACCAGCCAGGCTTTCCTGCGCTTGCGCCGCTCCGATTCGGACATGAATGCGCCCATCGTCTACAGCTCCCTCCTTTCTTTGTTGGCCAGATAGATGAAGAAGGGAACGCCGATCAGCGAGATCATCGCTCCGATCGGCGTCTCGAAAGGCGGATGGACCGTCCTTGCCGCCAGATCGGCCAGCACGACGAGCAGCGCTCCAAGCACCGCCGAGGTCGGGATGATCCACCGGTAATCGACGCCGACAAGCTTGCGCGCCAGATGCGGCACGAGCAGCCCGACGAAGGAGACGGCGCCGACGGCGGACACTGCCGACCCCGCCAGCACGACGACGATGGCGAGGCCAAGCCCCTTCACCAGCCCGGAGCGCAAGCCCAGTCCCCGGGCCACCTCTTCGCCGAGGCTCAGCATCGTAATCGAGCGGGAGAGCCCCATGGCTCCAGCGAGCGCAAGGGCGATCCATGGGGTCATGACCTTCAGCTCCAGCCAGCGCATGTTGGCGACCCCTCCCGCGAACCAGAAGGCCAGATCCTGGCCGATGCGGAAGTACAGCGCGATGCCCTCGCTTAGAGCCGTCAGCAGCGCCGAGAGCGTCACGCCGGCGAGAACGAGCCGTGTCGGCGTCAGCCCTCCGCGGACGGATGAACCGAGAGCGAAGACCAATGCCGCGCTCAGCGCTGCTCCGACAAAAGCCAGCAGCACGACATAACGGTACGGAAGGCCGGGCAGAAAGGCGAGGCAGAGCGCGATCGCAAAAGCCGCTCCCGAATTGAGGCCGATAAGGCCTGAATCCGCCAGCGGATTGCGCGTCATTCCTTGCATGACCGCTCCTGCAACCGCGAAGCTGCTGCCGACGAGCATGCATCCGAGCACACGCGGCAGGCGCAGCTCCTGAATAACCTGATGCTCCTTCAAGCCGGGGTTGTAATGGAAGACCGCTTCCCATACCATCCGGAACTTGATATCCATCGCGCCGAACGAGACCGACAGCGCCAGGCTGAACAGAAGCGCCGCCGCACCGGCAGCAATCAGGACAATTGCCGTCCTTGGCCTGGAATGGAGCTTATGCAGGGCGTCGTCCGCCTTTTTGCCGGCAGGCTGTCCGCCGTCCCTTCCCTTGCGTGTCGTTGCTGCCATAGTCCCGATTCCCCAGTCTGCGTATAATTTCAGGCCATCCGGCCTCCCAGCCGGCCTTCCGCATGGCGGCGGCGAGCTTCCGCGTTGATAAACGGAGCTCGGAGGCTTTGATAAACAAGGCTCCAAGCGAAAAAAGGGAGCCGCGGCTCCCTCTTCCATGGCCGTACATGCCGGGCATTCCCTGCATTTCCGGCATCATCGGCCCGCCGCCGTATCCGTGGCCGTACATGCCGGGCATTCCCTGCATTTCCGGCATCATCGGCCCGCCGCCGTATCCATGGCCGTACATGCCGGGCATTCCCTGCATTTCCGGCATCATCGGCCCGCCGCCGTATCCATGGCCGTACATGCCGGGCATTCCCTGCACGAGCGGCTGAGCGTGGCCAACGCCGTAGCCATGCCCGCCGGGAGCCTCCTGCAGCGCCTGGACCTTGCTGCAGCCCGGAGGCGGTCCAAGAATGAGGGACTGCTGGATCGGCGCCACAGCCTTGGCATATTCTTCTTCATCTACGCAGTACGCCAGGTTCATGATTTCCTTGGGCGTGAAGCGGAGGAAGTCCGAGCCATAGACGATATCCGGAGTCGGCTGATCGAATATCGTCAGGATATGAGCCTTCTCGGACAGCGTCACGATCCAGTGGAACCAGCCCTTCGGCAAGACGGCGACTTGACCCGGCTTCAGCTTGCAGTTCATCAGCTTCTGAGTGAACGGATCAAATACGGAGGTCATGACTTCGCCGCTGATGACGAAGACCAGCTCCGTCACATTGGTATGCCAATGCGGCTGAATGATGATGCCTTTAGTCAAATGAACGTTGAATAGGCCCGTCCGGATGGCCGGGAGCTGCTCGCCGAACAGCTGCGTAATGTAGTTGTGCGAATCCCGCTTGAAATTCAGCACCTCGTTGGAGTCAGCGCATAAGGTCAAATTCGGGGATTGCAGGATGGAATCGGTCACGTTCATGTTCCTCCACTCTAGGTTGCAGTCTAGTTCACTGTATGCCCAGAACGGCCGATCTGCTCCTCCCTGCCGTCAAGCCCATCGCCTGCATCCTAAAAAAAAGAAAAAGCACGGGCAACAAGCCCGCGCTTACTCAAGCTATTCGATCTTGAACCGGTCGACCATCCGCTTCATCTCTTCCGCCATAGCGGAGAGATTGCTGGCCGAAGCATGGATCTCCTCCATCGACGCAAGCTGCTCTTCGGTCGAGGCAGCGGCTTCCTCCGAGCCGGCCGCATGGGACTGGGCGATGCCGGCAATCTGCGAGGCCGCATCGGTGACCTCCTGAATGCTGCCCGTAATCTGCTTCACGACATCCGCCATTTCCTCGATATGCGGAATCATGTTTTCTGTGCCGGACAGAATTCGGGAGAACTTCTCCGAGGTTAGCTCCGATATGCTCAGTCCCTGCTGAGCGCCAGCCACGACCTCGCTCATGATGGCGACGGACGCTTCCGTGTCCTGCTGGATGCCGGCGATCAAGGCCGCGATGTTCTTGGCCGACTGCTGCGACTGCTCCGCAAGCGCCCTTACTTCGCCGGCCACGACCCCGAAGCCTTTGCCGTGCTCGCCGGCGCGGGCGGCTTCGATCGCCGCGTTCAAGGCAAGCAGGTTCGTCTGACGGGCCAGATCCGCAATGACTTTCAGGATGCCGCCGATTTCGCGGGAGCGTCCGGACAGCGAGGCGATCACCTCATTGGATTTTTGGACCGACTCATGAATGAATCTCATCTGGTTCAGGTTGTCCTCCACATACCGGCTGCCGTCCTCCGCCTCTCCGAACGTCTGGCGGGAGAACTGCAGCACGCTCTCGGAGCCCGCCGAGATGAGCCTTGCGCCTCCCAGCACTTCCTGAAGGGCATTCTGATTCTGATCCAGCCGCACCGTCGTCATCTCGGCGCCGCCCGCGATTTCCTGGATCGCGGAGGCGACCGTCTCGGCAGCCTTGCCCGACTGCTGCGCCCCAACCTTGAGCTGCTCGGCGGATGCGGCCAGCTGTCCGGCGCTTCCGGCAATGCCCCCGATCATTTCTTTCAGTCCGACCGTCATCTCATGGAAGGCTTCGTTCAGCTGATAAATTTCGTCCCGGCCGCGGATGACGAGCTTGTCCCCCGTCAGATTTCCCTCCGCGACCTGCTTCACCGATGCAGACAGCCGGATGAGCGGACGGGTAAGAAACCACGACACGAGGCCGCCCAATGCCAGCGCGACCAGAGCGGCCGCCGTGCTGATGACGATGACGGCGACCAAGCCTGCATGCGCCTGGTCTGACGCTTTCTTGACATTGTCGGGAATAACGGTGCCGCCCATCCATTCCGCCATGGAATCGGCCTGGCTCGTAATGGACTCACTGACGGGAAGAATGATCGTGACGCCTTCTTCCGCCGCCTTTTTCTTGTTGCTCAAATAACTGTTCATCACCTTGACGGTCACTTGCTTGAATTGCTGGTTGGCCTCGCCGATCGCTTTCAGCCGTTTTTGGGACTCCTCCAATACCGCAAGCTCAAGCCCTTTTTTGACAGCGGCGTCGATCCGGCTGTTGGCGTCATAAATCTGGGTTTTGTACTTGGCGTCTCCATACAGCATATATGCTCGGAAAGCGCTGATCTGCACCGCGGAATCGGTCTGGATGGATTGGGCGAGAGACCTCAACTCACCGGCCGTATTGACGATGTAGTCATAGGATTTCTTCGTATCCTCCACGTTGTGGACCGTAAAAACGGACGATAGCCCAAATAACAAAGAAACCAAAACAAAGCTGCTGATCAGCTTCATTCTAATGGTGAAATTAACCTTCATGGGGTCTGTGGATCCCTCCGTGTCAAAAGATACGTATGTTATCGACGGAGTGGAGAAAAATATTGAGGAATGGTGAAAAGTGATTGGCAGGCTTTCACTTTGGCGGAAAAGAGATCGTCGAGGAAGGACGCGCAAAAGCAAGGTATAAGCCCCCCTGCCGTTCGGCCATGCTATCAAGCAGGGAGGTGAATGCAATGGCCAAGGATGTTCTTTGCGAAGTGAACTCCTGCCGGCACTGGGCTGCCGGCAATAAATGCGCGGCTACGTCCATCTATGTCGTCAGCCACAGCAAAACAGCCAGCAATTCCGAAGAGACGGACTGCAAAACGTTCGAACCGAAAATTTGATTCCACTCGGACAGCCGACCGCCGGCTGTCCGTTCTCATTTCCGGCTCTCCTTTAGCATAACCAACAGTGATAATGATTATCACTGTTGGCTGAAATTATTCCCGCCCATACCCTTATACGCAAAAAAAGCCGCCCGGCCTCCGGCCGGACGGCTGATGCCGCTCAACTTGCTTAATGCAGGAACTGCCCGCTGCTTAGCGGCTCTTGTTCGCCGGAGCTGCCGTGCGCTCTCCTGCCGGGCGCTGCCCTCCGCGGCGCTGCCAGCCCTGCTTGGCTCCTTGCCCCGACTGGCCGCCTTGGCCGGCTCCGTGCTTGGCTTGACCGCCGCCGTTGCCCGGGGAAGCTTGCTTTGCCTGAGCACCTTGGTTCCCGCCGCGGCCGCCGCCCTGTCTCGCTTGGCCTCCGCCCTTGGACGAGCCTTGCTTCGCCTGCGCGGCCGGCTTCTCCGACGGCGCCGGAGCCCCCAGCATCGGGTACGGATGGTCCGATACAACCGGAATTTTCTTCTTTGTCACCTTCTCGATATCCTTGAGGTAGGGAAGCTCCTCCACCTCGCAGAACGAAACGGCGATTCCGCTATGTCCGGCCCGTCCTGTACGGCCGATCCGGTGCACGTACGTCTCGGGCATGTTGGGCAGATTGAACTGGATGACATGGGACAGCTCGTCGATATCGATGCCGCGGGCGGCGATATCGGTCGCTACGAGCACCCGCGTCGCTCCTTTCTTGAAGTTGCTCAGAGCAGCCTGGCGCGCGTTCTGGGACTTGTCGCCGTGAATCGCCTGGGCGGATATGCTTTTCTTCGCCAGGCCCTTCGCGACCCGGTCCGCTCCATGCTTCGTGCGGGTGAAGACGAGCACCGAGGAGATCGTCTCGTCCTGCAGCAGATGGGTAAGCAGGGACAGCTTGTTTTCCTTGTCGACCAGGTACACCGACTGCTCGATCCGATCGACCGTCGAGGACACCGGGGTAATTTCGATCTTGACCGGATTCACGAGCAGCGATTCCACGAGACGGGCGATCTCCGGAGGCATCGTGGCGGAGAAGAACAGCGTCTGCCTCTTCGCGGGCAGCCTGGTCATGATCTTCTTCACGTCGTTGATGAAGCCCATGTCGAGCATGCGGTCGGCTTCGTCCAGCACAAGCACTTCGACATGCTGCAGATCGGCATGCTTCTGGTTGATGAGGTCGATCAGACGTCCCGGCGTCGCGATCAGGATATCCGTGCCGCGCTGCAGCTGCTGCTCCTGGGCATACTGGGAGACGCCGCCGACGATGACGACGCTGCGCAGCTCGGTGAAGCGGCTGTAGGCCTTGATGTTTTCTTCAATCTGGATGGCGAGCTCCCGCGTCGGCGTCAGGATGAGCGAGCGGATGACCCGCTTGCCGGCAGGCTTGCCGCCCGGACGTCCGGCGCTCAGCTTCTGGATGATCGGAATGGAGAACGCTGCCGTCTTGCCTGTGCCGGTCTGGGCGCAGCCAAGCACGTCCCGTCCTTCAAGCGCAGCCGGAATCGCCTTCTCCTGGATCGGCGTAGGCTGCGTATAGTTTTCTTTGCTCAGCGCCTTGAGTATGGCCGGCGCGATGTTCAGTTCTTCGAATTTCATATGGTCTCCTATGTTAAACGTCTATTTTCGCGTGTGCTCACGAACCGTTCCCCTCCATCATAACCCATCGGCGAGCGGGAATACAGGAACATTGGCAGAAGCCGCTTCCATTCAGGCGCCGGCGCAGTCCAAAAAAGCAGGCCGCCGGCGGCAGCCTGCTTCTTGGGGCTTGACCAAAAACCGTTTGTCAATGGGCAGCCTCGACCTCATCGACATGCTTCACATGCTTATGATTGGCCAGCATGTACAGCACCGATACAAGCACGAAGGCGGCTCCCACGATGAACGGCACATGGGGATTGAACCATTCCGCCAGCTTGCCCGCGAAATAAGGCGCGATCGCGCCGCCGAGAAACCGCAGGAAGCTGTAGGCCGCGGAAGCTGTCGAGCGCTCGACGGGAGCGGCGTTCATGACGCCGGTCGTAATGAGCGTATTGTTGTTGCCGAGCAGAGCCCCCGCGAAAACAACGCAAGCGATGACAACCCAGTGGATATCGGTCCAGATGCCCATCGCCAGCAGCGTGAGGCCGAACAGCGCCAGCATGACCGCCATCGACTTGACCGTGCCGAACGCCCGCTGGAGCTTGGGCGCCATGAAGACGGAGGTGAAGGCGAGCAGAACGCCCCAGCCGAGGAAGACGTAGCCGATGCCGTGGATGTCCAGCCCCATGACGAAGGGAGCGTAGGCCATCAGGGTGAAGAAGCCGAAGTTGTAAAAGCATGCCGTGAGCCCGAACACGACCAGCGACCGGTGCCGCATCGCCTTGAACGGATCCAGCAGGGAAGCCGACAGCTTTTTCTTGGCGTAAGCCGGCGTCTTCGGCGCTTCCGACTTCGGCATGAGGACCGCCAGCGCGATGAAAGCGAGAACCATCAAGGCCGCGACGCCGAGGAACGGTCCTCTCCAGGAGATCGAGCCGAGCTCGCCGCCGAGGATAGGGCCGACGGAGATGCCGAGGCCGATGGCGGCTTCATACAGGATGATGGCTTTGGCGACGCCGCTGCGGGAGAGCGACACGATCGCCGTCAGCGCCGTGGCGACGAACAGCGCATTGCCGAGGCCCCAGCCCCCGCGGTACCCGACCAGCTCCCAAATTCCATTGGAAAATCCGCCGAGAGCGGAGAAAATGGCGATGATGACGACGCCGAGCAGCAGCGTCCGCTTCATGCCGAGCCGGGAAGTGATCGTGCCGGTAATCAGCATGGCGACGGCCATGACGGCGTTATAGCTGGTGAACAGCAGGCTGACCTGACTTGGCGTCGCATTCAGCTTTTCGGAAATGGCCGGCAAGATGGGATCCACCAGACCGATCCCCATGAAGGCGATGATTCCGGCAAAAAAAACGGCCCATACGGCGCGCGGCTGATTCAGAATGCCGCTGCGCGCGGCGGGCAATTCAGGCTTTGCAGCTTGTTGAGCTCTATTGGCCACGAAGGCTCACTCCTATTCGATTTCGTATCTGATCTTGGCTTCCTGGATCTTGCCCTTCAGCTCGATGAATTCCGACCGGATCTTCATGATCCTGGCGATCTTCTGATCCATCATCTTCAGCTGCTTCTCCACGGTCTTCTCCATATCGCCAATGATGGAGCGCTTGCGTTCGGCATCCTCCACCTGCCGGATGCCGTCCCGCAGCTCGCTCAGCTCTTCCCCGATCGAGACATATTCCTGAAGCTCCTGCAGCGAGAAGCCGAGCGCATCGCGTGCGTTGACGATCTTCTTCAGCCTCTCGACATCGGATTCGGTGTAGAGACGGAAGCCTCCCCCGCTGCGTTCCGGAGCCAGCAGCCCGATCTCCTCGTAATAGCGCACCGTACGCTTAGTCAGGCCGCACAGGTTGGCGACATCTTCGATCTTGTAGATTTTTATCCCTTCCCTCTATATTGTTTATGACTAAAATAATTATCTTAAAGATACCACCTTGTAACCTTAACGTCAACGTCAACCTTTCTCGATAAGATGCCTGGAGATCCGGATTTAAGCGGTACTCTTGGGCTTTTGGGCATAGAAAAAAACGGAGCCCCTGTCCCGCAGGCCCCGCTTCTATGGTGCTGGCATTCCCACTTGCTTATCCCGCTCCGTCTATCCGGACCGTAACAATGACCCCGTCCGAATTGTTGCCGGACAGCTCGTACGGCTTTCCCGCCGGAATTTTCACCGTCGTCTTACTCTGGACCGGATAATAGGAAATCCGGTACTTGGCGCCATCCACTTCCGTTTCGATCGCCCCTCGATCCTTCAGCAGGTTCAGATATTCCTCCAGCACGAGTCCTTCCCGATGCATGACCGCGCTATGCGGCAGACCTACGTAACGGAAATGCCAGGGCTCGTAGCGGATGCCGGTCACGTCGGTCTTGTCCTCCGGATACCTCAGGATGAATCCGTACTTCCATGCGTTCTTTTTCAGCCACTTGCCTTCCGGGGCTTTGCTCATCTCGGCGGTGCTGGAGCCGATATCCAGCGACAGGCCCAGATTATGCTCGCTGTGGCCCGGCGGAAGCGCCGAATTGCCGCCAAGCTCGCGGTAGAGCTTGTCCTGCTCCTCGTCGCTCCTGTAGCCGCTGCTGATCAGGAAATGGTTGACCCCGTCCTTGTCGGCGTCCTTCACCATCGCAATGAACCGCAGCGCCACGCTCTTGGAGAGCCGGATCTTGTTGTCGAGAAGGCCGTAGCCTTCCAGGAGCTCCTTGTGCTCGTACAGATTCACCACATCGGACTTGGCGTATGTCGACGGAACGGCATGTTCCTTATTGACCAGCACCAAATTCCCTTGCTTGATTTGTGCTTTGCCGACCGAAATGGATTCGGTTGCCGGCGCACGATCCGAGGCCGGATTGTCCGATGCCGTCTGAGAGGGCGCCGCCGGCCCAGGCTGCGTCCGGGGTTCCCTCGCCGCGCAGCCGGCCGCCGCTAGAATAAGCAGTCCTATGATGGCGTATTTTTTCATTCGTCGCTTTCCCTCCGCTCTATTCTTGCCAAGTCTAAGGGAAAGTCATTAAGAAGAATTTCAGACCTTTTAAATTTTTTCTTAAATGGCGGCGATTGGATACCGGGGAAAGAAGGGCAAAGGACAGCAACATTCGGGACGCGGCATCCCTGAACGCCAATCAAGCCTTCTCCGAAAGGTTCCGGGAAGGCTCTTCATGGAGGCTGCGGCCGCTCTTTATCCGGCTTGCCCTTGCAGCGGCAAGCGGACTTCAAATACGGTTCGGATCGCGCTGCTTTCGGCCGCAATCTTCCCCTTGTGCCGGTCGATGATGTTTTTGGCGATGAACAGGCCGAGTCCCGTGCTTCCTTCCTGATGAGTTCGGGCCCGATCGCCTTTATAGAACATTTCGAACAAGCGGGGCAGCTCGTCCTCCGGAATCATATCGCCGTAATTGGCGATGCGGACGACGGCTTCGTCCCCCTCTTTGCCGCACTGGACATCCACGAACTCCCCGTCCCTGCCGTACCGGGCGGCGTTGGCGAGCAAATTCTCGAACACCCGCGCGAGCAGCTCGCCGTCGCCGTTCACGATGAGACCCGGGGCGATGTCCGGCCTGACGCTGAGCCGGTTTTGCTGGAACAGGGGATAGAGCTCTTCGTTCAATTGCGCGAGCAGCTCGCTCAGATCCAGAGCCTCGGTCTCGAGCGGGAGACGGCCGTAGTTCATCCGGGTGACTTCGAACAGGCCGTCGATCAGCTTTTCGAGGCGCCTCGACTTGTTGAACGCGATGGACGTGTAATGCTGCTTCTGCTCCGGGGACAGCCCGCCTTCGCGCAGGATGAGGTCCAGGTAGCCCAGCACGGAAGTAAGCGGCGTGCGCAGGTCATGGGCCAGATTCAGGACGAGCTGGTCCTTGCTGCTCTCCGCGAAATCGCCCCGTTCGACCGCGCGCTGCAGGTTGGCGCTGGCCGCATTGATATCCCTCGCGATGCTCTCGAACTCGTCGCGGGAAGCGATGTCGACGCGCCCGCTGAAATCCCCGGATGCAAGGCGTCCGATCCCGTCCGATATTTCGCGGAAGTACGCGGCATAGGGCTTGGTCAGGAAGAAGAAGAAGAGCACCGCAAGCGGGACGAACAGGATCAGGAAGAAGTTCAGATCCCCGAAGCTGCGGATCGCATGGCGGAGCCGCTCAAGCGGCTCCCCGTATCTCACATGATTGCTGTAATAATACTGCAGCCCCTTGAACACGGCGTACGTCGCCAAGCCGGACAGCAGCATGCTGAGCGCCAGCAGCGCGATCATTCGGGCTCTGAAGCTTCTCAGCCACTTATCCATTGAACTTGTATCCCACTCCCCAGATCGTCTTGATCCACTTGTCCTTGTCTTCGCCAAGCTTCTTGCGCAGCGTGCGGATATGGACCATCACCGTATTGCCGCTCTCGAAGTATTCCTCTTCCCACACATGGCGGAAAATGTTCTCGGCTGCGAACACCTTGCCGGGATGGCTTGCGAGCAGATGGAGGATGTCGAATTCCTTGGGCGTCAGCTCCACGCTCTGCCCGTACACGGCAACTGTGCGCCGCATGGAGTCGATCGCCATTCCGCCAAGCTCCAGCACCGAATGCTCCTCCTTCGGCCGGCTCAGCTGCAGCGACCGCCGGAGCTGCGCATTGACCCGCGCCAGAAGCTCAAGGGGGTTGAACGGCTTGGTCATATAATCGTCCGCCCCCATGACCAGACCGGATATTTTATCGAAGTCCGACGTTTTGGCGCTCAGAATGATGATCGGAATATGATTCTCCACCCGGGTCTGCCGAGTCACCTCGTAACCGTCGAGACCCGGCATCATAATGTCGAGAATGGCCAGGTCGACCGGCTGCGACTGAATCGTCCGCAGCGCCTCGGCACCATCCGCCGCCTTGATGACGTTGTATCCTTCCTTCTCCAGATGCAGAGCGACCAGATCGGCAATCTCCGCCTCGTCATCCGCGACCAGAACCGTTATAGGCTTCACCCGCTGTCACCCCTCCCTGATTCCTGCCTTCAAGGCATCTCTTTCCTTCAGTTCTACCAGAGTCGGCTCCAAAAAACCAATCGTTGGGGGCAGACAACAGTCAAAACAGGAAAAAGACCGCCTGTAAAGGCGGCCTGCTGACATCCTAACCGGACAACATGGAGTCTCCGCCTGTTAGAGAGCATGGCCGACTGCGGCCATGTTTTTTTGGCGACTGCGAGCCGTCGGCTGCGGACGGCTCAGCCCGGATACCACAAAGGCCTGCACCGGCTGAAGCCCTCGTGATCGTCGATGACCTTGCCTATCCGCTTCAGCATGTCCGCCGTCTCTGCCGGCCTTACCCGGACGATCCAAGGAACGGAAGAAAGGCAGACCAGGCCGATATAGAACGCATACAGCTGCCAGAAGCCGTCATCCGGCTCCCCGTCATGATAGCCGCGAATCTGGCCGGCCGTGAACGGCACGCTCGTCTCGGCGCTGAAGAAGCCGGCCTTGGCGAATTCCTGAACGGAATCTCCCCAGCCGTACCGGTTGAAGTCGATGATTCCGGCCAAAGCCCCATCGTGGACAATCAGGTTCCCGACGTGATAGTCATGATGCTGGAATACGCTTGGCCTGCCTTCGGTCAGCCCGATATGTTCCTGCAGAAATTTCAGCAGTTCATCGCCTCGGTCCAGCTTGATGCCGCAGGCCTCATATTCCTGCATGTATTTCCGATACCGCGCCAAAATCCGATCCTGCCAAGGCTCCACGTCTGCCGGGACGCCGGCCCGGTGGATCTTGCGCAGCTCCCGTCCCGCGTGAAGCCCGATCGACTCCTGCTTCCCGACCGGCAGACGAGGCAGCGCCTCCGACGCCTCTTCCCCCTCGATGTAGGTGACGAGCATGTAGCCCAGTCCTTGATCCGGCAAGCTGCCGGCCTGCACAGGCCTGGAGCACAGAACGTCCAGCTCCTTCATCTCCTCCAGAATTCCGTATTCCCTGGCCTTCGTCCCGGCCTGCTCGATCCCGTAAGCACGGAGGACGTAACGAGGCTTTCCCTCGCTGTCGGAAACCAAATATTTGGCATCGTCCGAGTAGCCCTTGAGAATCGGTTCGATTTCTCCGCAGCCGCTCAATAGAGGAATCCATCGCCGCCATGCTCGCGGATGGTCCATCGGCTTCATTTGCATCCCGTCCTTTCGGCTCTAGTTCACGTCTTCCCCCTCTATTTCGAGGCTTTCTTGCCTGCTTCCTCCCGGTTCCCGGCAAGCCGTTCCGCTATTCCTCCATATGGAATTGAACGAATCGCCGCCCGGCGGCGTCACATCCCTTTGATAGGCCAAAAGGAAGAGGCGCGCAACAGGCCGCCTTTCATCCGGCTGCCGGTTCGCTGCATAGCCGAGACTTATCCATCACGTCATTCAATTAAACGGGAGGTAGCAACCATGTCCGATACCCTGAAGCTCGTTTTGCCGCTCGCCATCCTGCAGCTCATTCTCGTCGCCGCCGCTCTTGTCGATCTCTCCAAGGTCCGCCGGACCAACGGTCCCAAGTGGATGTGGGCAATCCTCATCCTGTTCTCCAGTCTCCTCGGCACCGTCGCTTATTTTCTCTTCGGAAGGAGGTCGGACTGAATGCCGGATCTTGAAATCTCCCGGCTGTCCAAATCGTTCGGCAGCAAGGAGGCTGTCCGAGACCTTTCATTCACCGTCGGGGAAGGCCGCTGCGCGGGTCTGCTCGGACCGAACGGCGCCGGCAAAACGACGACTCTTCTCATGCTCGCCGGCCTGCTTGCGCCATCCGGAGGCAGCATCAGCTTCAACGGCAAAAGCGGAGGCGATATCCGGGAGATCATCGGCTATCTGCCCCAGTATCCGGCTTATCCGAACTGGATGAGCGGCCGGGAGTTCCTGAGCTTCACGGGCCGCCTGGCCCGTCTGGACAGACGGGATGCGGCGGATCGAAGCTCTGCCATCCTGGAGCGGGTAGGCCTGACGGACGCCGCGGACCGACGCATCGGAGGGTATTCCGGCGGCATGAAGCAGCGCCTGGGCATCGCCCAGGCCATCATTCACCGTCCGAAGCTGCTGCTCCTCGACGAGCCGGTATCGGCGCTGGATCCGCTCGGACGCCGCGAGGTGCTGGAGCTGCTGCTGGAGCTGAAAAAAGAGACGACCATCCTGTTCTCGACCCATGTCCTTCACGATGCGGAGGCGGTCTGCGACGACATCCTCATCATCCGGGACGGGCGCATCGCGCTGGGCGGCGAGCTTCGCCAAGTAATGCGGGAGCATACGGAGCCGGTTCTGACGGTCCGGTTCACGGAGCCTCGCGCGGAGTGGACCGAAGCTCTGGCGGAGCTTCCTTGCGTCCGGCACGCAGACAGCCGCTCCTTCGGCGTGGTGCTGGCCTTGAAAGGAAATCCGGAAGCGGCGAAGACGGCCGTCCTGAAAAAAATCGTGGACAGGGCAATATCGATATCGAGCTTGGAGTTCGGCCAGTCGACACTGGAGGATCTATTTGTAAAGGCGGTGCGGCCATGAGCCAGTGGATGGTGCTATACCGCAAGGAGATGCTTGGCATGAAACGCAGCTACAAATGGCTGTGGATTCCGGTCGTCTTCATTCTGCTCGGCGTCATGAACCCGGTCACGACCGCCTATATGCCGCAGCTGCTGGAGGCGAACGGCATCGCCAAGGAGGTCGCCGCGGCCATGCCCGTTCCTGCCGCCGCCGACATCATGCTGAAGACGCTGTCCCAGTACAACACGCTCGGGCTGCTGATTCTCGCCCTGTCGTTCATGGGCATCGTCTCCGGCGAGCGACAGAGCGGCGCGGCGGTCATGATTCATGTGAAGCCCGTATCCCATCTGTCGCTGGCGACGGCCAAATGGGCCAGCATAGCTTCCCTTGCGCTGACCGCCTTCGGAATCGGTTATCTCGCCACCTGGTACTATACCGATATCCTTATCGGCAGCGTCCCGCCGCATCTCATCGGACAAAGCCTGCTCCTGTACGCCCTATGGCTGCTGTTCGCCTTGTCCGCGGTCCTCATGTTCAGCAGCGCGATGGACTCGCAGGCCGGAGCCGCCTTCCTCGCGCTGCTGGCGCTGGCCGCGCTCTCGCTGCTGCCCAGCTTGCTTGGGCGCTTCATGAAATGGAGCCCCGGCAGGCTGACCGGCGAAGCGGGCACGCTGCTGTCAACCGGGAGCATGGCTTCAGGCGCCTGGCTGCCGATTGCGGCGGCGCTGCTTTTGACGGCCGCCCTGATTTTCTGTTCCTCGCTGCTCTCGAAGCGGAAGGCCGGGAACACGGGGACAAAATGAGCAAAGCGGACGCCTGTTTCGAAAATGAGAATGTCAGAGACGATGGCAGCACGAATGAAAAACACGCATCGGCCAAGCGCCGTCTGCGTGTTTTTTCGGTTTGCTTTCAAAAAAACGGGTCGTACGTTTGATCCTTTTTCCATCAATTGAAGAACTCGGGAGAAGAAACCGAAAACCAGCCTTCCTTCCCGGCTTTTTCCAGAATGGATTCCTTATCTTCGGAATCAAAGGAGTCCAGGTCCGCAATCTGCCGAGGCTCAACCTGCTTCAGATAATAGCTGCTTTGATCGTCCGTTAGAAGGATGTAATCAACACTTTCTGTCGACGTTTTGGTCGGGTACTGGAATTGAAGACCATAGATCTTAGAGATAGATTCGGCAGGCGGCAACGCTCTGGATTCGCCGGATCGAATCCACTTCCCGGCTGCAGCCAATTTGTCCGGATCGCTCTGAACAAGAATCAATTCGGGCTGCGCTTTTGCGGAATCGCTGCGGTAGAGAGACATATTGATCAAGCTCAGTTTCCCTCCCGGCGCGCTGTCCGCAGGCTTCCCCTCGCCCGATCCCGCCGAACAAGCCGTCAACACAATCACGAGAACAACCCAAAACGCCGAATGTCTACCCATTCAATCTCATCCCCTGCCGGCTTATTTGTTCTCCTTCACGGCGATTGCGAGTGCCGCTCCTATCCCGACTCCAATGGCAATCCTGCCCCGATATTGTCCATCGCCTGGCCGAGCTAAGCCCCGATGGCGATGCCGACCGCAATTCAGAGGCCGATGGAGCCTCCATTTTTCTTCTTGGGCCCGGTTTTTTCCGGATCAACAGGTTCGTGCGCCATTTGTTCCGCTCCCCTTCGCGTCGTAGAGGCTAGCACGGATTGAAGCCTGAGCCAGTTCCGCGAAAAAGAGCGGACGAGGAGGCTCTCATGCCGATTGGCCCTTATGTCGGGAGGCACAGCAGCGGCGTCCTGCCTCATCGAGATCGTTCAAAGTCATTGAAGGGATTCTTTTTTGCATACATGCCCGGACTCCGCGGAATCTCAGCCTGTTCTTCCCGTTGGCGCTGCCGACGGCCCGGATCGCCTTTTCGTTGCCGATCGCAACGGCGATGTCCTTGTAGGAGACGGTGTGCGCGTAAGGCACATCGGTCAAGGCTTGCCATACGTTCTTCTGGAAGTCGGTTCCCTGAGCGGCGCATGGGAACGTGAAGCGCCGGCGCTCGCCGCGGAAATATTCCTCCATTTGCAGCCGGCAGTCCATCAAGGCCCGCGGAGTGTCGGGCCGGATCGGCTCCGGGACCTGATCTTCATCCGAGAACAGGATGGACTGGACGCCTTCGTCCGTGCCGACGATCATAAGCACCCCGATCGGGGTGTCCAGGTCGACTCGATGCGGCTTATTCACGGACAACGACCTCCTTGGGGGGATGGGCCGGATCGGTTCCGCAGGCGGCGGCATCTCCGGAATCGGCCGAGCGGCGGCGGTATTGGCTCGGCGTGCAAGCCGTCAGGCGCCGGAACGCCTTGTAGAAATGGGACGGGCTTCGGAACCCGGACTCGTAGCAGATGTCCAGGCTGCCCCGGTCTGTCGTGCGCAGGAGGCGGGCCGCTTTGTCCACCCTTATTTTCTCCAGAAACGACCGCGGCGTCTCCGACGTCTCCTGCTTGAACAGCCGCTCCAGATGGTACGGGCTTACACCGGCAAATGCAGAAATGTCCCGCAGCGACAGAGCCTGCTTGTGCTCCCGGAGCAGAAAGGCCGATACGCTCCGGATCAGGGCGGCATGGGGAGTCCGTTCCGCTTCGGGCCGGCATCGCTTGCAGGCACGGAATCCGGCTGTCTGAGCTTCCTCCCTATGCGCGTAAAAGCGGACATTTTCCTTCTTCGGCTTTCTGGAGCGGCAGGACGGACGGCAGTAGATTTTCGTCGTTTTCACGGCGGTGTAGAACAGGCCGTCATATGTTTTGTCGCAGGCAATGATTTTTTCCCACATTTCCTCGAAACCCATGGTCTCCATCGCGCGCCTCCTTTCCTTGCCGGTTTCTTCCGGATTGTTTCTCTCCTCCGGATCGGCATCCTGCAGCCGGCTGGAGGAGGTCTCGTAACGTTAGTCTAGCCCAGATAGCGCTCCGATTCATCCTCATTCTTGCTTTTAGAATCGGCATCTCCGCGCCTTCCGCCGTACCGGATGCATTTTTAAGGTATAATCAGGCTCAAACCCATGGAAGCAGGTGAACCCTTCGTGATCCATTTGCTGCCGCTTATGCTCGAGAGGGTCGGCATTCTGCTCATCGTCGTCTTTCTGCTCTCCAGGATGAAGTCGTTCCGCCAGATCATCCACCATGAGCATCGGCTTAAGGAAAAGCTGCTGCTGATCGCCATCTTCGGCGCATTCGGCATCATCAGCAACTATACGGGAATCAAAATCAGCCACGGCGCCATCGCCTCGCAGGCTTGGCAGGCCAATGTCGATTATGAAAGCGCCCTCGCCAATACGCGCGTGCTCGGCGTCGTGCTCGGCGGCCTGCTCGGCGGCCCGCTCGTCGGCTTCGGGACCGGACTGATCGCCGGCGTGCACCGCATTACGCTCGGCGGCTTCACGGCGGTCGCCTGCGGCGTCTCCACGATCATGGCCGGCTTGATCACCGGCCTGCTCGGAGCCCGGATGCGCCGCAAGGGCAAAAGCATGACCTGGCGCGCCGTCGCCATCGGCATCGTCATGGAATGCGCGCAGATGGGCATCATCCTGCTCGCCGCCCGCCCGTTCGAGCCCGCTCTGGAGCTCGTGCGGGTCATCGGCATCCCGATGATCGTCATCAACGGGTTCGGCACGCTGCTGTTCATGCTGTTCGTGCAATCGATCGTGCAGGAGGAAGAGCGCACCCGCGCGCTCCAGACGCACAAGGCGCTGCATATCGCCGACCAGACGCTGCCGTTCTTCCGGCAAGGACTGAGCGAGTACTCCTGCCGCGAAGTGGCGGAAATACTGCTGCGGACGACCCACGCCGACGCGATCTCGATCACCAACCGGCAGCAGGTGCTGGCTCATGTAGGGATCGGCTCGGACCATCATATCCCGATGCAGAGCCTGTCGACGCAGCTCACCCGCAACGTGCTGGAGCACGGACGGCTGCTGAAGGCCAAGACGCGGGAGGCGATCCAGTGCAACCATGAAGGCTGTCCGCTGCAGGCGGCCATCGTGCTCCCTCTCCAGGTGCATCAGCGTACCGTCGGCACGCTCAAGCTTTATTTCACGAATCCGCTCCAAATGGACCGGGTCGAGCAGGAGCTCGCCGAAGGCCTCGGCAAGCTGTTCTCCACGCAGCTGGAGCTGGCGGAGGCCGAGCAGCAGAGCCGCCTGCTGAAGGATGCGGAAATCAAGGCGCTGCAGGCGCAGGTGCATCCTCATTTCCTGTTCAATGCGATCAACACGATCTCGGCCCTGTGCCGCACCGATCCGGAGACCGCGCGCAAGCTGCTGCTGCAGCTTGGGGTCTTTTTCCGCAGCAACCTGCAGGGCGCGCGGCAGATGCTCATCCCGCTGCGCAAGGAGCTGGAGCATGTCGAAGCCTACCTGACGCTGGAGAAGGCCCGTTTTCCGGGCAAATACACGGTCGAGCTGGACATCGACCCTGCGCTTGAAGAGGTGCTCCTCCCTCCGTTCACCTTGCAGCCGCTCGTGGAGAACGCCGTCCGGCATGCGTTCGGACCGCTGAAGGGGAAACGGGTCGGACATGTGACGATCACCGCGTTCCGGGAGGCGGAACGGATGGTGCTGGTCGCGGAGGATGACGGCATCGGCTTCGCCGAGGAGCTTCTCGCGACGGTCGGCAGGCAGAAGGTCAAGTCCGCTTCGGGCACAGGAACAGCGCTGCACAATATCAAGAAACGCATCGAAGAAATCTACCAGGGAGCCGCAAGCTTCGAGATCGCAAGCGGCAGCGGCGGCGCCAGAATCAGGATTGCCGTGCCGCTCAGCCATCATGATGGAGGGGAACAGGATGCTGAAAGCATTTATCGTGGATGACGAGCCGCTCGCCCGCGACGAGCTGGCCTATATTTTGCACCGCACCAAGCGCGTGGAGGTGGTCGGGGAAGCGGAATCGCTGGAGGAAGCGCTCCAGGGCATACGAAAGACAGAGCCCGATGCCGTCTTTCTCGATATCCAGCTAGCCGAGGAGAGCGGGCTTGAAATCGCGCAGCAGCTGCAGATTTTGGACCCCCGTCCGGAGATCGTGTTCGCCACCGCTTACGACGAGCATGCGCTGCGCGCCTTCGAGCTCAACGCCGCCGACTACATCCTGAAGCCGTACGATGAAGAACGGATCCGCAAGGCGGTGGAGAAAATCGCCGCGCTGCGGGAAAGCCGCACCAGTAGTCCGGCTCCCGCTCCGCTGCGGCCTCCTTCCGCTCCGGAGCGGACCGGCAAGCTGGCGATCACGGTCGAGGAGCGCATCCTGCTGGTGAACGTCGGCAAAATCCTCTATATCACGGCGGAAGAAGGAAAAACGCTGGTGGTGACCGCAGAGCAGACGTACAAGGTCGGCGAGCCGCTCGTCACCTTCGAGCAGAAGCTGCAGGGAACGCCGATCATGCGCGTCCACCGCGCCTATCTGGCCAATGTGGACGAGATCGAGGAGATCCAGCCCTGGTTCCACTCGACCTGCACGCTGATCATGAGAAACGGAGCCAAAGTGCCCGTCAGCCGGACATATCTGAAGGAGCTGAAGCAGCTGATCGGGCTTTGAATTTTCCTTGCGGAGCCCGTTTTTTTCCTCTAGCGGAGCCCGGCCTGCTGTTGCTTTCCTTTTGCGGATCCCGCTGCTTTTTTTCTTTGCGGATTCCGCTTTGTCGTCCTTTAGCGCAGCCCGCTGCTGTTGCTTTCCTTTCGTGGACCTGGATCTGCCCTTCCTTCACCCCGCCTCCGAACCTCGACGTTCACGATGAAGCCGCTTCCATTCGCTGCTTGATCTCTGCGCCTCAGCCCCGATTTCCTGCGTTTTGTCTTGAAAACGGTTTCCAAGACGTTTCTTTTTCTATTCTATAGACTATCAACGTCTTGGGAGGCCACCACCATGAATGCGATTTCAATCGTAATCGGATCCATATGCATTCTCATGATTGCCTATCGATTATACGGCACGTTCTTCACGCGCAAGGTGCTGAAGCTGAGCGACGATACGCCGACTCCGGCGCATACGCTGAAGGACGGCAAGGATTATGTCCCGACGAACAAATGGGTCGCCTTCGGCCATCACTTCGCCGCCATCGCCGCTGCCGGACCGCTCGTCGGCCCGATCCTCGCCGCCCAGTTCGGCTACCATCGTCGACCGCCAATCGCAGTCGGTGCGCCATGCGAAGTTCGACAATCCCTCCATCATCGACGATCTCGTGCATATTCGCGGCGATGTGGACGCAAAGGGGCTGATTACGGGGCCGGGAACGAAGGAGCGGGCGCTCACGGATCTGGAGCCGGAATATATCGCCTTGTCCGGGGATGCGGCAACGGCTTATGTGACGCTGCAGGAGAACAACGCCGTCGCGGAGCTGGACATCGCATCCGGCAAGTTCCTTTCGGTGAAGGGGCTGGGCTTCAAGGATTTCAGCAAGCCGGAAAATGCGCTGGACCTGCTCAAGGACGGCAAGATCTCGCTGGAGAACGTCCCGTTCTTCGGACGATACATGCCGGACGGCATCGCATCCTTCCAGGCCGGGGGCAAAACGTATCTGATCACCGGCAATGAGGGCGACGCCACCGACTTCCCCGGCCGCAAGAACGGCTCGACCGTCAAGGATCTGAAGGCCGCTCTGGATCCGAACTCGGCGGCTGCGAAGTTCCTGAACGGAACGACCGTCTACGACAAGGTCGAGGCGTCGAGCGACATGGCCAAGGACGGTATTTACATGTACGGAGGGCGCTCCTTCTCCGTCTGGGACGCCGCTTCGATGAAGCAGGTGTATGACAGCGGCAGCGGCTTCGAGCGGATTACGGCCGAGCGCCTGCCGAACAACTTCAACGCCTCCAACGACAAGCCCGACATGGATTCCCGCAGTCCCAAAAAAGGGCCGGAGCCCGAGGATGTGAAAATCGGACATGTCGGCGACCGGACGTTGGCCTTCATCGGCCTGGAGCGTGTGGGCGGAGTGATGACGTACGACGTGACGAATCCGGAAGACGCCCGTTTCGTCAACTACACGAACACCCGCGATTTTGGAGCCGGGGATCCGCTTGCTTCGGATACGGCGCCGGAAGGCATCGAATTCATCTCCGCCGCGGACAGCCCTACGGGCCAGCCGCTGCTGCTGGTCGCCTTTGAAGTCAGCGGCACGGTCGGCGTGCTTCAGCTCAACACGACCCTGGTGACGCTGGACCGCAGCGATATCGCCCTGACGGCAGGCGGCGACGCCGCATCGCTGAAGGCGACAGTGGCAGCGGGCACGTACGGCTCGGACAACGGCGCGGTGACGTGGACCTCCTCCGCGCCGGACATCGCCTCCGTCGATGGTTCCGGCAAGGTGACCGGGCATAAAGCCGGCACAGCCGTCATCCGCGCCGTGAGCGCCGACGGCTACGGCGCCGCCGAGGCTGCGGTGAAGGTAGCGGCTGCGACGCCGACG